>CANQDX010000010.1 GCA_947594065.1 uncultured Clostridia bacterium | reverse complement strand
ATTTTGAAAAATTACAATTTCTTGCCGAGTGTAATGAACAGGAGCGAAGAAAAAAATAATCATTGAAAGTACTTGTCGTTATTTTAGAATATTCAACGACAAATTACAAATTTAAAAAATAAACAAATATCTATTGAATTAATTTTGAAAGTGTTATAAAATTATACCATAACAAATGTCGAAAAAAAGAAGGTGCATTAAAATAATTAGTTTATTAAAAAAAATATACATATATATGAGAAATACTGTAAAGTTTATTTCCCTAACAGTTATAGGAATTGTTTTAATAGTTGCTGCAATCATCCTTATTTACAAACCAATTTATAAAGTTACAATTAATGGAGATAAAATAGGATATTGTGCAGACAAAGAAGCCTTACAAAATAAAATAAATGACTATATGGAAAATGGTGAAGAAGGACAACAAAACGTAGCATTTGTTCAAATAGATGATATGCCAGAATACCAAATGTGCTTATTAAAAAAAGGAATCACAACAAATGATGATGAAATTTTTAATACAATAAAAGAAACAGGCATTACATATTACAGATACTATGCTATAGCAGATGACGGAAAAGAAAAAATCTACCTTGCATCATTTGATGAAGCAGAAAAGTCAATAAAAGAATTAAAAGAGAAAGAAAGTAGAAATAGCTCAGATTTAACTATTTTAGAAAAGTATGAAACAGAATTACCAAGCATTTCTACTGAAAAAGAAGCTGTTTCAAAATTGTATGAAAAAAAGGTAGTTGTGGCTAAGTCAAATCAATATATAACATCAAGTGGAGGCTCTAAAGTCAGCACAAGTAGAGCATTATCTTACAAAAAAATTGATTTAGGAATGAACTTAATAAGACCAGTTTCCGGAATATTAACATCAAGATATGGTTATAGATGGGGAAGCACACATACTGGAATAGATATAGGAGTAGCAATGGGGACCTCTATTAAAGCTGCAGCAGGAGGAACTGTATCTTTTTCTGGATGGAAGGGTTCTTTAGGTCAATTAGTGGTTATTTCACACGGAAATGGAATACAAACATATTATGGACACTGTAGTAAACTGTTAGTTTCAGCAGGTCAAAAAATTTCAGCCGGACAAGTTATTGCAAAAGTTGGTTCAACAGGTAGGTCAACAGGGCCACACTTGCATTTTGAGATAAGAATAAATGGCTCATCTATTAATCCACAAAGTTATATTGGCTATTAATTAAATAGAAAATTTCTAATTTAAAAAATGTTGACAAAAAAAGAAAATATTTATATAATCATTTAGAAGTTGGAAGTTGGAAAGAAAATTTCTAATTTTCAACTTCTATTTATACTTTAAATAAAGGAGAGAAGAAAATGAATATTGTTATTACAGGAAAGGAACTAAAAGCTACAGAGGCTATTAAAGATTATGTACATAAAAAATTAGAAAGAATAGAAAAATATTTTGAAGGAGAAGAAATCAATGTTACTGTAAAAATAAAGAGCGAAAAAAATTCTCAAATTGCAGAAATGCAAGTTAATATAAAAACATACAGCATTAGAGCTGTAACAGAAACAAAAGATTTATATGCTTCTATAGATAAAGATATTGATATATTAGAAGGTCAAATCAGAAAAATAAAAACAAAAAAAGAAAAAATGAATAAAGAAGATTCTATTAAATTAAAAGAAAGCAATGCTGCAAATGGCGCTTCAACTGTAGAAGATGAAATAATTAAAACTTTATATTATGACATAAAACCAATAACAGTAGAAGACGCTAAGTTAAAGCTAGAAGAAAAAACAGGAAACATTTTCTTAACATTTGTAAATGTAGAAACAGGAAAAGTTAATGTTATTTTCAAATTAAAAGATTCCAATAATTATGGAATTGTTGAACCAGAGGCTTAAAACTTTTAAAATTAATAAAGAGGCAGGAACATAATTCCTGCCTCTTATGTATTCATAAAAGATAAGATTTATATTCCTGTCTATTTCAATTAATGATAATTATCTTATTTCATATTGTTTTCAGCTTGTTGAATTAATTTTCTTACCATATTACCACCAACTCTACCAGCGTCTTTTGAAGATATATCTCCGTTGTAACCTTGTTTTAAGTTAACACCAACTTCGCTAGCTACTTCATATTTGAATTTGTCTAAAGCTGCTTTTGCTTCAGGAACTACTTTTTGATTACTTCTTGCCATTACTAATTCACCTCCTAGGAAATTTTATTCGTAATAGAAAAACTTTCTTGTTTTTCAATAATTATAATTTGCAATTATAAAAAAAATAAACTGGTAATTTTTTCAAAAAACATTGTAAAAAAAAGGCACAAAAGGTATAATAATAAAAAAGAAATGTGGAGGATAAAATGTACAAATTAATTGCAATAGATTTAGATGGAACACTTTTAAATTCTTATGGAGAAATAACAGAAAAGAACAAACAAGCAATTCAATATGCATTAAATAAAAATATAGAAGTCGTATTAGCATCAGGAAGAGATCCTAAAACAATGGAAAAAATGAGTGAAGAAGTAGGAATAAAAAATTATCTAATTGCTGGAAATGGTGCTAGTGTTTACGACATAAGAATAAAAAGAAATATATCAGAAAATTTTTTATCTAAAGAAAAAGCTCTACAAATTATAAAAATTTGCAAAGAAAATAGTATTTTTTTTAATATTTATACAGATATAGGAATTATAACTGAAAGCTTAAAATATAATGTAAAAGTATTTCATAATGAAAATAGTTTTAGACCTAATAACAAAAGAACTAATATAGAAGTAGTAAATGACATCTACAATTATATATCTGAAAAAAAATTAGATATTCTAAAAATAATTATTTGTGATGAAAACAAAATTATTTTTAATAACATTATAGAAAAAATAAAGAAAGTAAAAGACATTGAAGTTTTAGATGTAGAACATATGTCTAAAAAAATGATTAAAATTGGAACAGAAATACATCCTATTGAATATTTCTATACGGAAGTGACAAATCAAAACGCAAACAAATGGGATTCTTTGCAATATTTATTAAATAAATTATCTATACAAGAAAATGAAGTTGTTTGCATTGGAGACAATATGAATGATAAGAAAATGATTGAAAATGCTGGACTAGGCATTGTTATGAAAAATAGTGCATTAGAGCAAAAAGGAATTGGCGATTATGTAACAGAAGATAATAATTCTGATGGTGTTGCAAACGCTATATATAATTTCATTTAAACTATTGTTACAAAAAGATTACAAACATATTATTTTTGTATGACAAGGTGACTCAAACGATTGAATTGAGTCGCCTTTTATAGTAAAATAATATTAAATGTAATATTATGCGATTTTATCGTTTTTTTATACAAGGAGGAATCATTATGGTAGCAAATCCAATGCAAAAAATGAAAAGAAATTCAATCTTAACAGGTCTTATAATAGGCTTAGTAGTAGGCTTAATTATGTGCGCTTTTGTGTATTTATTTTTAACAAAACTATCACCAACTGGAGGTGTTGTAGGAGGAGAAGCTGTTACAGTGTGCGTTTTAAATAAAAATATTAAATCAGGTACACAAATTACGGCAGCTGATATTATAACGAAAAATGTAAGTAGTGAAAATGCCCCTGCAGACAAAACAATACAAGTAATCAATGGAATCGCTAAAATAGATTTATCAGCAGGAACAATCTTAACATCATCTATGTTAAACACATCACCAGATACTTTAACAGCTGATTTAAGAGAACAAGAATACAATATGATTGCATTACCAACACAATTAGCAGCAGGAGAGTTCATAGATATAAGATTACAACTTCCAAATGGTGGAGATTATATTGTTGTTTCAAAGAAACAAGTTAAGAACTGCAATTCAAGTACAGTATGGTTAAATATGAATGAAGAAGAAATTGATTTAATGAGTAATGCAATTATTGAATATTATATTATGCCAGGTTCTAAATTATATGCTACAACATATATTGAACCAGGACTTCAAGATGCATCTGTAGGAACTTATGTACCAAATGAAACTATTTCTTCACTAATTGCAAATAACCCAAATATCAATAAAGAACTATTAAATTCTTCAAGATATTCAGCAGCTTTAACAAGCATTAGAAATAATTACATAAATGCAGCATTAAGAGATTATAGTGAAGATGCATTAGAAAATATTGAAGAAAAGATGAAAGACGAAATACAAAGCTTAAAAGAAGCAAGAGAAATGTACTTTGGCGAATTAAATTCTGCTCAATAACTTTTAATTTAAGCATCAATACTTTCTTTATTCTTGATGGAAAGGAGAAAATGTTAATTTCGCAAAATTAACAAAAGTCATTACTTATGAAAAATATTTGTTTTATAGGTGCTTTTGATAAATTAGATTTAATACTATATTTAGCAAAAATAATACAAGATTTAGGAAACAAAGTAATAGTTATAGATTCTACTCAATTACAAAAAGCAAAATATATAGTTCCAACAATTAATCCAACTAAATCATATATTACAAGATTTGAAGATATTGATATTGGAGTTGGGTTTGAAAATTATGATGAAATAGAAAAATATATTGGCTCTACAGAAGGACAGAAGATGAGCTATGACTATGCTCTTGTAGATATAGATGACCCAGAAAAATTTGTAAATTTCAATAATCAAAATACCATAAAAAATTATTTCGTAACATCCTTCGAGTTATATTCTATAAAAAAAGGATTAGAAACCATTAGTCAAATAGAAAAGCCAATTAATCTTACAAAATTATTGTTTTCGAAAGAAATAAATGAAGATGATAATTATTATTTGGATTATTTATCATTAGGATATAAAGTTTCGTGGGATGAAACCAAAATTAATTTTCCTTATGAAACAAGCGATATAGAAGTAATGATAGAAAATCAGAAAAATTTTAAAATTAAAATAAAAGGACTTAGCCAACAGTATAAAGACAACTTAGAATATATTGTAACTAATATTATTCCTGATGTAAATATGTCTAATTTAAGTAGAGTAATGAAAAATATCGAGAAAGAAGGATAAACACAATGCCTATTATAACATTTTGGAGTAACAATGAAAAAGCAATAGGACAAACAGTTTCTATTTCGGCAGCTGCAACAGTTATGGCTGTCGAACGTAATTATAAAATTTTATTGGTTTCTGCAGATTATAATAATAAGTCTATAGAAAATTGTTTTGGTGCGCAAGAATCAAATAAAGATATTATAAAATCTTTTATTAGAAAGCCACAATTGACTCTAGATTCTGGAGTGAATGGATTATTAAAATTAACAGAAAGTAATAGGCTTTCTCCAGAAGTTATACACGACTATACAAAAATAGTATTCAAAAACAGATTAGAAGTTCTATATTCACCACTAAATATCGAAAAAGATAAAGAAAACGAAATGCCAGATAAATTTAAAAATATTATTTTTAACGCATCAAGATATTATGACTATGTATTTGTAGATTTAAAAAAAGGAACAAAAAATGCCAATCAACTTGAAATGCTAAAAATGTCTGATGTGATTGTTCTAAACATAGAGCAAAATATGAAAAACATAGAAGAACTTTTAACAATGAAGGAATTAGATAACTTTTATAGCAAAATAATATGGAATTTATGCAGATATGATAAAAACTCAAAATATAATTCTAAAAACTTAGTAAGAAATATATTAAGAAAGCAAGCAGTATATGAAACACATTATAATACACTTGTTTTCGATGCCTCACAAGAGGGAAATCTTCCGGAATTAATGCTAAGGTTCAAAACATTAAAAGACGAAGATGAAAATAAAGAATTCTTTTCAGAAATTGAAAAGCTAAACGATGGAATCTTGTTAAAATATCAAGAAACGAGAACAAGGATGTAAACATAAGAAAGAAGGAGGAAATCCTAATGTTTAATTTTATGCTAATTGTAGCTGTTTTATTAATCACAGCAGTTATCGTATTAAATACAATTAAAAAGAAACAAAATGCTGAAGTAGAAGGAAAAATTGATGTTGATGAAAAAACTTACAGCATTGAGAAAATGACAGCTTTTGTAAAGCGCAGACTAGATGAAATTACAAAAGTTAACTTATATGATATAGGATTATCTGAAGCAGAACTACAAAGAAGAAAAAATAAAAAATATGAATTGAAAAAAGCATTAAAAGGATGTACTTATGGAGATGTAAACGATAAAAAATATGTAAAAACATTAATATATGATTTACTATTACAAGAATATGGCGTAAATGAAATTAATGTGTCAAAAGCGATAACTTTTGATATACCATCTCTTCTTACACCACAAGATAAATTTGATATTTTAATTTATTCATATCAAAAAGAATTTGGTTATGAAGCATTAACACAACTTATTAAAAAATATAATTTAGCAACATTAAAATATATCCAAGGAGAAGCAAAACCTTGTTATGTAATTACAAAAGAAGAGATAAACGATATTTATGAAAAAGAAAATATTCTTTTATCATTCCAAGATAAATTAAATGTTGTTGTACAAAGAATATATCAACATTATAAAGGCTATAGCAGTATAGATGAAATAAGAGATATGAATATAGATGGAGTTTCTGGTGGTGTATCAGGACTTCCAGAATCTTTCCTAAGTCAAGTTGCACAAACTGATGGAGACTATTTAAACCAAATACTAGATAACAGAGTTCCAAGAGCTTGCGATAGTATTTGGATATTCTTCCAAGGTAAATCTATTAGACTAGAATTCTTATCTTTCGGCACAGAAAGTGAATTAAAAAGAGTATGTCAAAATATATATAAATACAATAACCCTGGACAATTATCAGATACCAATGGTTATAAAATTAATGAAATGAAGGACGGTTCTCGTGTTGTTGTTGTAAGACCAAGTTTCTCAGAAACGTGGGCATTCTTTGTAAGAAAATTCGACGTTAAGAGAGCAACATTGGAACAATTAATTACATTTGAAGGAAAAGAACAAGCTATTAGCTTATTAAAATTCCTAGTTAAAGGAGCAAGAATTGTATCTCTTACTGGTGAGCAAGGTTGTGGTAAAACAACTATGCTTATGGGTATGATTGAAAATATTTATGAAACAATGAACATAAGGGTTCAGGAAACTGCTTTCGAGTTGCACTTAAGAAAAATTTACCCAACAAGAAACATATTAACCTTTAGAGAAACAGATACAATATCTGGACAAGAGGGCTTGGACGTTCAAAAGAAAACTGACGGTTCTGTTAACATCATAGGTGAGGTTGCAACTGACCCCGTAGCATCTTGGATGATACAAGCAGCACAGGTTGCATCTAAATTTACATTGTTTACTCACCACGCTAAAACATTCCCAGATTTAGTAACTGCTTTAAGAAACTCAATGTTAAGAACAGGTGTATTCAAAGACGAAAAAACTGCTGAAGAGCAGGTTATTCAAGTATTAAATTTTGATGTGCATTTGGTAAAAGACTTTAGAGGAAGAAGATATATAGAAAGAGTAACAGAATGTATTCCAATTAGAAATAAAAACTTATATACATTTGACCACAGAAAAGAGAAAACATTAGAAGGCAAGCTAGATAAATTTATGGACAATGCTACTAATTATTTTACCAAAATTACAGATAAAGAAAATTATAGATATGTTAATATTATGGAATATGTAAATGATTCTTATGTATTAACAAATAAAATATCAGATTACAACATTAGTGAAATGAGAAAAAATATGGACGAAAATGACCAAGAGGAATTTGACAAATTTATTGAAGAAAATTGGGGTTCTGGAGCAAACAAAGGACAAGCTGAAGCTATTCCTGTTACAGCAGAAGTAGCAAAAACAGATATGCCTAAAAGAAGAGGCAGAAAACCTAAAAATATATAAATTATAAACAAACCTTAAAATGGAGGTGAAAAACATATGAGCAATACTTTCTTTTATATTATTATTGGCGTAGCAGGCTTAGGCTTGTTTGGAATAATGGTATGGTATTTTCTATTATCAAGAAGATTATCTTCAGAAGATATGAAATACATTAGAGAACTAAAAAAAGATACTGAAGGTGCTGGATTTTCACTTGATGTAGTTTATCAAAAGCTATATGTTTTTTATACAAAAATTCCATTTTTAAAGAGATATTTAGCAAAATTAAGAAGACGTTTGGAAATTATAAATGTTGAAGATGAATACTTAACAAGAAAGCAAGCATCTGAATATTTATCAAGAGCTTTATTAATTATAATACCATTAACATTTTTAATTGTAGCATTAACTAAATCTAATTATCTACTTATGTTTATCTTACTTATATTTGAAATTTTCATTACTGAAATTATTATCGAAGGCAGTGTAGATAAACTAGACAACAAAATTTTAAAACAGCAAATAGATTTCTTTGCAGAAATCAGACACGCATATCACGAAACAAATATGGTAGAAGAAGCTATTTATCAGGTAGCACAAAATGATGAAAAAGAAATTTCATTGCAAGCACAAAAGATTTATGAAATTTTAATATCAGATGATCCTGAAACAGAATTAGAAAAATATTACGATATTGCACCTAATAGTTATTTAAAAGAATTTGCAGGAATATCTTATTTAACAAAGGAATTTGGAGATAGAACAGTTGATGGAAGTTCTTTATATTTAAAGAATGTAAACAACATAACAGAAGAAATGCAAATTGAAATATTAAAACGTGATAAATTAAATTATGTATTTCAAAGTTTAACAATTATCGCAATTTTACCAGTATTATTTATAGACGCTATTAAAAACTGGTCTATTTCACAATTTAGTTTTACAAGCTCATTCTATAATGGAAAATGGGGATTTGTAACTCAAATCTTATTATTAATCATAACCGCTGTATGTTTCGTTCTGGTAAGAAAAGTAAAAGATAATGGCTCAATACAAACTATAACAAATGAAAATCCTTGGCAACGTAAATTATATGATAAGCCAATTATTAAAAAAATTGTTAATTTATTTGTACCTAAAAAAGGAACAAAAGAATATAGAAAAATTGTAAAATTATTAAAAGACGCAGCATCTAAGCAAAAGATGGAATGGCTATTTATTAACAGAATGGCAATGTGTATAGCAGTATTCTTTATTTCTATCTTTGTATTTAATCAAGTACATAAAGTAGCAATAGAATTAGTATATACAGACACAACAACTAATAGTAGTATTATAGGAATGTCGCAATCTGAAGAAGAACTTGCTAAAAAAGAGTTGGAGAGTGATAACTTTTTCCTAGATAAATATAGAGGAAAGAAAATAACAAAAGAACAACTACGTATTGTGCTTGTTAATTCTGTAGCTTATGAAAATTCAACAGACGAAGAAATAGATGAGGCAACTGATAGAATTTATACAAAATTACAAACAATCGACAATGAATATTTGCAATGGTTGGAGCTAATTTTAGCAATTGCTTTTGCATATATGGGTTATATGTCACCAATATGGCTTTTATTCTTCCAAGCCAAAATGAGACAATTGGAAATGGAAGACGAAGTAATGCAATTCCAAACAATTATTTTAATGTTAATGAAAATTGAAAGAGTAAATGTTGAAATTATTCTAGAATGGTTGGAAAGATATGCAGATATATTCAAAGAGCCAATTACAAGATGCGTTAACAACTATGAAAGTGGTGCGTGGGAATCACTAGAACAATTAAAGAATGATACAACATTCCCACTATTTATTAGAATTGTAGAAAGTTTACAAACAGCAGTTGAAAAAATACCAATTATACAAGCATTTGATGAATTGGACTCAGAAAGAGACTATTATCAAGAAAAAAGAAAACAATCAAATGAGAGATTAATTTCTAGAAAAGCATTAATAGGAAAAGTAATAGGATTCGCACCTATGGTTTGCTTATTTGTAGGATACTTAATTGTACCATTAGTTATAATAGGATTAGGAAGTATGACAGGAGTATTCTCAGGAATGCAGGCTAGTATATAAACTATGTTAGGAGAGGTATATGGAGAACATATCTAAAGCGCTATTAATAGCCGGAGGTATTTTAATAGGAATAACAATAATAGCATTAGTAACAAATACATTTAATAATATGTCTATTTTTCAGAGAACACAACTTTCAGAAGAGGAGCAAAAACAATTAACAGCTTTTAATGAGAAATATACAAAATATCTAAACCAATATGTATATGGAATAGAAGTAAGAAATCTAATGAACAAATATGAAAGCGATAAGTTGGTGCAAGTAATTCTTGAAGCAGGAAGTGCTATGCCACCAACAGGTGTTGGACAAGATACTACATATTATAAATGCACTAACATTGGTTATGATGGAAATGGAAAAGTCAATTCTATTACATTCAAACAAGTAACTGCTTAAAATAAATAGAAAGGAAATAAAGTATGGAAAATGCATCTAGAGCTTTGTTAATGGCAGGTGGAATATTAGTAGGAGTATTAATTGTAACATTAATGATTACTTTATTCTTAAGTGCTAGAGATTTATCAAATACATACGATGCAAGCAAGCAATCTGAAGCAATACAGCAATTCAATCAAAATTTTACTAAATATATCGGACAAGATATAACAATGCATCAGATTATTACACTATGTAATTTTGCCGATATAAAAAACAATAAAATAGTAAATGTCTCCAAAAGTAAAGAGGGTAGCTATACATTAGATGAAAGTCAATTGCGTACAGATATTATAGCAGCAAATAACAGAGCTTCTGGCAATGTAAAAGTTGATGTTGTATACAGTATAAGTGTAAAAATGGACGAAGATACAGGATATGTATCTGAGATTAAATTTAGTAACAGAAGATTTAAAATTGTAACTTATAATACCAATATGCAAGTAATAAACACAAAATATGAACCTGCATATTAGAAAAAGCCAAATAATGTAAAAACAAAAAAATTCTTGCAATCATTTATGCAAAATAGTATAATAAAATAGAGGAAGAAAAGTTGAAAAAGAATATAAAAAAGAATATCATTATCATAATTTCATTATTGTTAGTTATTATTATCATTTCTTTTGTAGGAATTGGTATTAATGCTAAAAGAAATAGAGAAATTAAGCAAAAAAATGAGCAATATGAGGCTTACTTAAACTCTAATATTTATGGCACAGATGTTGTTACACTAATTAATAAAGCAATTAGTAACAATGATGCAAATAACGTAACAAAAGATGAAAAAGGTTTTTATATTAACAATGGTTCAGACAGCATTCAAATAGATCTTGTAATGATAACAGATGAAGAAAAAGAAGAAACAACTACTTATAAAATGGAAACAATCTACAAAGTAGGTGTAACAGAGTTTATAAAAAATTTCAACACAACTAATTTTAAATGTACAAAAGTAGAATATCATAAACAAACTGGAAAAATAGCATACATAGAATTATCACAACAATAGAGCCACATAAAATACGTTTTTAAAGTTTAGATTTGAAATAAAATCTAATATGTTAATATATATATTTATTTTACAAAGGGGGAAATTTTTATGGAGAACGCATCAAAAGCATTATTAATAGCAGCAGCAGTTTTAATTGTAATTTTATTAATTGCATTTGGTATGAGAATATTTAACTCAACATCAGATGTTTCAGGACAAGCATCAGATACAGGAAAACAATTAACAAATCAAGCAGGAGCAGCAAAAAATTCCGCAGTAAGCGCTTTAAATGGATTAAGCCAGTGGACAAAATAGCTTATGGATTAAAATCCATAAGCTAAAGCATAAAAAAATTATGTTTTAGCTTGTGGATTGTATTCAACTTAATAGAACTAAAAAATACTAATAACAAATGGGAGGAAGATTATGGAAAATGCAACAAAAGCTATGTTAATTGCTGGAGCAATTTTAATAATGATGGTGTTAATTGCGTTTGCACTAATTCTTTTTGATTCAACATCTGAACCTGCAGGAGCAGCACTTGATACGAGCAAAGGAATAGAAAATTCATCTAATTCTGCATCTCAAGCAGCTGTTTCAGAAGTATTAGGATTAAATCAGTGGATAAAATAATCAATATAAAGGGGGATTTATTATGGAGAATGCTTCAAAGGCTTTAATCATTGCAGGAAGTGTATTGGTAGCAATTATATTAATTGCAATTGGAGTAAGAGTAATTAATTCAACAAGTGGTACAACTGAATCTGTGGCAGACACAATGACTGCAAGTGAAAAAGCAACATTTAACTCAAAATTTACTGCCTACGCAGGTTCTGGAAAAAGCGGAGCTCAAGTAAAAGCGATTGCCAACATTGTTATTTCTAATAATGCAACTAATCCAAGCAAAAAAGTAAAATTTATGGGTTCAGATAATGCAACAACAATTACTAATAAAGCTGCTACATATAATAGTGGAAATTATACAATTAGTGTTACAATGGACAATAATACTGGACTAGTTACAAGTATTACCATATCATAATAAATTTTTAAATAAAGAATAGGAGGAACCAATCAATGGAAAATGCAGCAGAGGCTTTAAAAATGGGCGCAGCCATTTTAATATTCATAATAGCGCTAACAACAGCATTTTCTATGTTTGGGTTAGCAAAACAAACAGCTGATTCCATTATCGCAATGAGAGATAAACAAGCCTATTTAGAGTCTGAAGAAGTAGAAAATATATTATATACTCAATCTTCTAGTATACAAACAGGAGCACAAGCAGGTTCCATTCTTTCTGTTGTAGGAGGTTTTACTACAAGAGGCGATAGAGTAGTAGATATTTCTGATGTGGTTTCTACAATTTATAGATATAGCAAAGAAAAATATGGTGTAACTATTGTAACACAAACCGGAAACGTAATAGCTAGATTTGATAGTACAACAGAAATGAGTTATATGAGTAATTGGAATTCAAGAACAACAGCACAAAAAAATGCAATTGCTAAATTAATAAAAGATAATTTAGTTAATAATTATGTATCTATTAATTTAGATAGAGGAACATTAGAAGATTTATATGAACTTAGAGATGCTAATAACAATAAACGATATGGTGAAAATTGGCGTGGAAATGACGAAACCATCAAAGAAAAAATAAATGTTGATTTGAATGGTGGAACATTTCAAAATTTAGGATTAAAATACGAAGGAAAAAAAATACTAGATAAAATAACAGGAAAGAAAATTGTAGAAGTTACAAATGAAATTGATAGAAATGAATATTTGCAAGGCGACGACGGTGCAGATACAGAACTTTTACAACAATACAATATGCCAACCGTTGAAATAATTTATATAGTTTATAATAATTAAAATAAAGGAGAAAAAATTATGGGAGATTCATTAATTACAATTGTAGCTATTTTTTTAGCAGCAACTCTTATGTTTGTATTTCCATTGGTTGCTATATCAGAAATGAATGATAATGAGGCACAGTCAATGTTGCAAGCTTACACAACAGAGTATGTAGATTCAATAAGAAGTGCAGGAAAAATAACAAAAGAAATGGACGATGCATTTGTTCAAAGAATAGCAACTATAGGTGGAAACTCTTACGAAAGAGAATATGAAGTTCAAATTCCAGATACAAATCCTGGCAAAAAGAGTGAAAATCAACAAATAGGAGATACCACTTATTATGGAGAGTATACATCACAAGTAGAAGGTCAATTAAAAAGTGGAAATGGAGTTTATACTTTAATTCCAGGAGCAAAGGTAACTGTAACTGTTAGAAATACAAATACTACTATTTCTCAAATGTTAAAAAGTGTGCTTTATGGTATAACTGGAAATCAAGCTTATGTTATATCAGCTCAAGCATCAGGAATGGTTACTGCAATCGGATATTAAAAGGAAATGTAAAGATGAAATTACAAAATTTAACTGTTATATTTATAATAATTATATTACCTGTTGTTTTATTAGTATCATTTTACATATCAACTGGATTAAGAACAATAAAGTATCAATCACTTTATGATTCAGGTTTGCTTACAGCTATGCAAGATGCAATTTATGCTTTTGAGCAAAATACTACAAATGATTCTTATTCAAATAATGCTGAAACAAAGAGAAATATATTAAAAGCATCTATTAATGCTTTTGAAAAACAGTTAGCCAATACTTGTAATATTCCTTCTTATCGTTCTCAAGAAATTGAAGAATATATACCAGCTATCGTTTTTGGAATGTACGATGGATTCTATATGTATGCACCATCAGAATTATATAATCAAGCTACAGGAAAAAACGAGTATAAACACGGATTAAAAAATTATGTGTACTATTCTGAGGAAATAGATGAAGACAAGGGTATTGTTATTAAATATTCTTTAGATAATTATGTTTCAGTTTCTGGAGAATTTAATGGTACTTATCAATCTAGAGAAGGATATTTAATAGATTTAAGTAAAACTAATTCCAATGGAACAAGTTATGCAGGTGTACCTATTGATTCTAGCGATACGGCCGCAATTAATTATTACAAAGAAGCATATTCGTTCACAAATTGGTTCCTAAACACAGCCCAAATGGGCTCAAAGAATCCAGCATTTAAAATTAATTCTAGCAATGACCCAGAAGATGAAAATTCTTTATTTACACAACACAAAAGAGAAGTTATGAGGAATAAAATAGAGAATGTATTAAACTCATCAATTTCAGCATATTCAGAAAGAACGTGGAAAAATAACTATAAAATGCCTAGACTTTCTGAAAATGATTGGCAAAAAATATATAGTAATATATCTATGATAGCATTTTTCCAAGGAAAAAATATAGGATTTACAAAATATAATGGCTATTGTGTTTTAAATAGTACTAATAACAATGAATATGTTAATCCAAATCTTATTTATTTTATAGATTCACAAAACCCAAAAGTGTATCACGACATAAGATGTCCTTACCCTTACAAAATAGGAAATCTAACTGGATACAAAGTAGGAAGCTTTTCAAGAAAAAAGGTCGAAACTACTGATGCGGCTGGAACAACAACTACTAGCTATGAATATGAACACGATGCATTAGCTTGTTATAATTGCGTAAATGGTTCACACCTTAACGCAACACAAACAGTTTACGAATATGTAAGAAGTTCTACTACAGATATAAATGACAAAAAAGCATATTTTACAGCTCTTGGAAGAGAAAGATATAATACAATAAAATTATTGAATCAATAAAATTTTAAAATATTAATTATAAAAGAATGAAATTAATAAAAAATGGTCATCCTATTAATAAGAAAGAAGGATGACCATTGTTTTTTTTGAAGAAAAATTATAAAGCATTTATTTTACTTTTTGTTCTATTAATTCTTTTAGCCTATGTTGTTAATATAACATCTATACCAAACAGCTTAATTCTTTTCCAAAATCAAAGTCTACAAATTAAACCAATTTTAGGTATTACTATAGAAGAATCTATACCAGTTGGCGTAGATTTAGCAGTATCTAACAATCAAACAGGCGAAGGGAAAAATATAAATTTGCAAGAACAATATACTCAGCAAAATACAACCAAAGAATATAATTTGAACTTTTTAGGATGGAATATAAAAAAAATAAAAGCCAACATTATTAGCAATACGAAGGTGATTCCAATCGGAAAATTAATTGGTTTAAAGCTATATACAAAAGGAGTTTTAGTTGTTGGAGTTAGTGAAATTAAAGGAGAAGATAATAAAATATATAAGCCTTATGAAGAAGCAGGAATTAAACAAGGAGATACAATTCTAAAAATAAATGATGAATCTGTTGAAACAACAGATGAATTAATTGCGTGTGTAAGTAAAAATAAAGGAAATAATATAAGAATAACTTATATAAACGATGGACAAACTCTTGAAACTACAATGAAGCCAGTAAAAACTTCTAAAAACACATATAAAATAGGACTTTGGGTAAGAGATGCAGCAGCACGGAGTTGGAACATTAACTTTTTATGATCCAACAACCAATTCTTGTGCATCATTAGGACACGGAATTCAAGATGTAGACACAGGAGAGCTTGTAGACATTTCTTCAGGAGAATTTGTATCTGCTCAAATAATTAATATAGATAAAGGGCAGGAAAATAATCCTGGAAAAATAGAAGGAATAATAGACGATGAAACAATAATTGGTCAAATTTATAGCAACACGCAATATGGTGTTTATGGCTATTCAGAGAATAAAGAAAAATTAAATTTAAGCACTAAACAAGAAATAGAAGTAGCAAAAAGAGATGAAATAAAAATAGGGGAAGCATATATTCTATGTTCACTAGAAAATGGAACTACAAAAGAATACAAGGTACAAATAGAAAAAATATATATTAACAATAATGAAAACAATAAAAGTATGATTGTAAAAATAGTTGATGACGAATTATTAGAAAAAACTGGTGGAATTATTCAAGGAATGAGCGGTTCTCCTATTTTGCAAAATGGAAAATTAATAGGTGCTTTAACTCACGTATTTGTTTCTGATCCACAAAAGCGGTTATGGCGTATTTGCAGATAAAATGCTAGGAGAATTAAGAAATATAGAATAAAAAGTAATTTGCTTGCTAAATTTGTTTAAATATGTTATAATTTAAAAGATGTAAAGATAGATGCTAACCATTAATCTATCTTTTTTTATAAGGAGGCGTCTTATATGAAAGATAATTTAGTAACAGTAATTATACCAGCAAGAAATGAAGAAAAAACAATTGCTAAAGTAGTAAAACTTGTTAAAGCAAATAAAAAAGTTAATCAAATTATCGTTGTAGATAATAATTCAATAGATAATACAGGTAAAATTGCTGAAGCAGAAGGCGCAGAAGTTGTAGAATGCAAAGAACAAGGAAAAGGCTATGCAATGGAAGCAGGAATGAAATGCGTTAGAAATGATATAGTGGCTTTCGTAGATGCTGATATTAATAATTATTCAAAAAATTTAATAGATACATTAATACAACCAATTTTAAATGATGAAGCAGATTTTGTTAAATCAATGTTTGAAAGAAAAGGTGGAAGAATAACAGAGCTTGTTGCAAAACCTCTTCTAAGTAATCTATTTCCTGAAATGTATCCATTCTCACAACCATTAAGTGGTATGATAGCCGCTAAAACAGAGTTCTTAAACAAAATAGAATTTGAAAAAGACTATGGCGTAGACATAGGAATATTATTAGATATGATTGAGCTAGGAGCCAGAATTTCTGAAGTTCATATAGGAAAAATAAATAACGCTTCTAAAGAGTGGAGAACATTAGACAAAATGTCTAAAGAAGTGATGGCTGCAATATTAAAAAGAAGCGAAATAAAAAATAAAGGCTAGCATAATCATAATAAGTTAATTTTCAAAATTAAAATCAATTACACGCTTAATTCTTTCATTTAAGCGGTCAACTTGCTCTAACATTCGTTGCTTTAAATAAATAATATTTTCCTTATCAATTTTATCTTTCAATTCTGATAATTTTTGAATTAACAAAATGGTATCAATTGATTGATTATATGTATAAGCGGTGGTTGATGTATTATCACCATTTATATATAAATAAGCAATAAAATCAGTATAAGTGAAAGTATTTGACTTTTCAATAGCAAGAAATGCAAAATAAACATCTTCATATCGAATTTTTTCTGGAAATCTAATAGAATTATTTTGGATAATGGAATTCTTAACACACATTCCGGTTACATTTATCCATCTATTCTGAGATAATCTAAAAGATTTTATACAATTTTCTTCATTAGGAAGTAAAGTTAAATCTCTTTTTCCAGTTACTTTTATACCAGTATAAATAATATCAGGAAAATTTTCTTTTTCAATTATATTAACAATTTTTTCAAACACGTCATTATCATAGTACATATCATCAGCATCAAGAAATAAAAGATAATCTCCGGTACAATGATTTAACCCAATATTTCTAGCTGCTCCTTGTCTTGAATTAACTGGTGTTTGAAATAATTTTATATTAGAATATTCCTTCAATATGTTGTATGTATTATCTGTAGAACAATCGTCAATTGCAATAATTTCATAGTTAGTATATGTTTGATTAAAAACAGAAAGTAAAGCATTTCTAATTGTTTGTTCTGCATTATATGCAGGAATAATGATACTAAATTTTATATTATTCATAAAGGCACTCCTTTTTACTTAATTCAATATTTTTTAAAATCTTAACATCACAATTGTTAATACTTAACGAAAGTAAATCTTTTTTTATATCATTAATAATAGAATCAATTGCAATATTAACTCCATTATGAGTTACTATCAAAATATTAACATCTTTATTTTGATATATATTATATATTTCTAATAAAAAATCATAAATTCGATTGAAAAAACAATGTATATTTTCTATATTACCATTTTCAAGGTTTAAGTCCAAATCCCAATAGTTAGGTGCGTTTTTTAAACTAGAAGTTCCTTCATAAATACCATAATTTCTTTCAGTTAATCTCGAATCTGTAATAATTTCTAAATTATGATATTTATTAATATAACTAGCTGTATCAAAGGCTCTTTTTAATGGTGAAGAATAAATTGCAGAAAAAGAAATATTTTTTAAATGCTCTGCAGCAATTTGTGCTTCATTAATACCTTTATTATTTAATTGTATATCCATAGCACCTTGAAGCACATTCTTAAGATTCCAATCTGTTTGACCGTGTCTAACTATATATAAATTCATATTTTCTCCTTATATAATTTTAGTAATATTATAACAGTTTAAGTAGAAAAATGTCAATAAAAGTTAGACGCAACAGATAAAGAGTTTAAATAGGATTTACGTGCACAATCGCATCAGAAATTTTATCTATTGTTTGTATTTCTTTTTCCAAATTATCAGCTATTTTATGGCTATCAAAAGTAGATAAATTTCCATCTACATAAATTGTAATAGTAACAATATACTGATAACCAACAGGAGTTGAATAAATTTCGTCTACTTCTTTTATTTCTGGGTGTAGGTGTATTAAATCTAATATAACATCTTTTGTATAACTATCAACCGATTTATCCATTAGAACATTATAGCTTTCAATAAATATTTTAATTCCAGTATAAAAAATCCATATTGATATAAAAATACCAACAATTCCATCAAACCAATATATTTCAAACAATCCAAGCAAAACAGAAAGCAAAGTACATAAAGTTAAAAGACAGTCATTTCTATGATCTGTCATATTTGCTTTTAATAATAAATCATTATGTATTAAATACAATTTTTTCGTATAAAGATATAGAAAAAGCTTAGTAATAATTGTAATAACGCACACTATAACTAAAAACCACGAAAATATAAATGTTTTTTTGAAGATAAGAGAAATAACAGAATCATATAGTAATTTAGCAGCAATAAAAAGCATTGAAACACTGATTAACAATGAAAAAACATATTCTGCCTTTCCGTGACCAAAATTATGTGTATCATCTTTGGGTTCACTTGCAATTTTATTACCTATGTATGTCATACAAGATGCAAAAATATCTCCTGCGCTATTGGCGCTATCTGCTATCATTGCTTGAGAATGACTTGCAAAGCCAACAATCCCTTTTATAAATAACAAAAAAACATTACCAATCATACCAAGCATACTTGCTCTTTTGGTAGAAGAAAAACGATCCATAAATAACTCCTTATAAAATATTCTATATATTATACATCAAATAGAAAGAAAAATGAACATATAAACTAAAAATTATAGAATAAATGCAAATAATTCATTTATGAACAAAAATGTAGTCATTACCATATAATATAGTAAAAATTCAAAAAAAGATACAAATTGAAAATTATTCAGGTTTGTATCTATGAAAGGAATGAATTAGAAAATGAATACAATTTTGTTTTTTATTGTTTTACCACTAGCTACTATTTTAATATCAATAGTATTACAAAGAATACTTAAAAGTCCAATATTAGTTGCTTTACTAGTTTTTGCAGTATATTTTATACTTGCTTTTACAGTATTTACAACAGATTTTTTGTTAAATGCCATTATTTATGCAATTATCGCATTTATTACAGCATTTATTGTTAGAATAATTTGCAGAATTTTTAGATGTATTAATCATAATTGTAATTGCAATAATGATTGCGATAATGGAAACAACAATGATAATTCATTAGAGGAAGATATTGCCGGATTACAAGATAGTATAAAAGGATTAGAAAATAGCATTGATACATTAGAAACTAATATAGCAAATTTAACAGATTTAC
Source organism: uncultured Clostridia bacterium (assembly GCA_947594065.1). Lineage (GTDB taxonomy): Bacteria > Bacillota > Clostridia > TANB77 > CAG-508 > HGM13634. The sequence continues at coordinate 20,473 of CANQDX010000010.1, read as the reverse complement.
TATCAGATTTAATTGGTAATAACAATAATGGATGTGGATGTAATAGAAGCTTTCGAAGATAAAATGACACTTTCAAAAGGGACGGCTCTAAAAAGGATTATGAAATTACTCTTTTTAGAACTGTCCCTAAAGGTGTCATAATATCAATTATCTGCTAATAAATGATAAAATAAAAACGCACGCAAATATTCCAAATATCATTAAATATTTTTTCCAGCTTATCTTTTCTTTTAAAATAAATCTCGATGCCAAAATTGTAACAACAATAGAACTTGTACTAATTACTGAAATTACGGAAATATTTCCATCTAATAATGCAAATCTATCAAATATAGAGGATGAGGCATCTAGTAATGATTGTAATATAAAAAATTTTTTTCCATTAATTTTTCTAATGTCTATGTAATTCCATTGTTTTGTAATTAAACAATATATAAATATTCCTATCATAATGATAATCGCATAATTAAATACTACATATAAAGGACTTTGAAATTTTGTAACATATATTTTATTTATAAAATTAGATACTCCATTAAATAATACAAATCCCCACGAATACATAATTGCCTTTTTTTCTAATTTTCTATCTATTTTTTCAATATTATCTTTATTTCTAGCTACTAATATAGATAATACTACTAGTATAATAGAAATCACCATTTGTAATATCGTACAATTTTCTTTTAAAATAATAATACCTAACAAAAATGTTACAACTACCTTAGCTTTTTGTATTGAAGTTGTTATTGAAACTTTACCATACTTTATAGAGCCTATCAAACAATAAAAACCTATTGACTGTATTAAAATTCCGGGAAACATTTTAATCATATCTATAATATTCAATTTTGTAATAAATTCTGGATGTGTAACTATGCTTACTAAAATCATAATAGAATGGTATGTTAATAGACCCATTATTGCTATTCGTTTTGGTTGATTATTTGAACATCTTTTTAATGCTATTGCTACAAAACCACTAATAATTGTTGAAAGTAAACACCAATATAACCACATATATTTATTCTCCTAATTTTCGTATATATCATCATTAATTTTTAATACCATTCTCCTATAATGAGTTTTAAATCCTAATCTTTCATATAAATCTCTTGCTATATTTTCTCCAATTACTTCTAATGACATATCTTTATTTTCTCTTTTAGCTATATCAATAATTTTATTCAATGCTATTGTTCCTATTCCTTGATTTCTATACTTCTCATTTATAAAAAACCTATATAAATATATTTCTTTTGGGTAATTTTTTATTCCTATAAAACCAACCATCTCATTATTGAATATAATTTTATAATATTCCTCATTATTCTCAAATTTTAATTCTTCAGGCTTTATAATTCTTAACTGATATATTGGATCGACAGTATTATGATGTTTCCATTCTTCTATAATCCATTCTCTAAAATAATCATTATCTGCTTTTTCTAATGCTACATCTTTCATTTTAAATAAATTCCTTTCTATATTTACAAGTTATTCAATATTTATAAAATTCTTTTTTCATTTTTTTGCGCATAATATTTAGTATTAGGATTTTCTGATTCTTTATCTGCTTCATTCCACATATTCATTATATTCTAATTCACTCATCAATTTAGAATATTTTTCTAAATTTTATCATTATATCATATCTTCTTTCAATATTTTATGCAAAAATCTTAAATTTTTTATGAGTACAAAACAAGATGATAAAAAATATCTTGCTTTGTAAATATTTTTATTTATAAATAACGACTTCATTTTGTACGTAAAAATTCGATTTTAATTGATAATTCGTAAAATCCTCTTGAAATATTAAGAAAACGTGATATAATATACTAGCTAAATTATAATTTTGAAAGGAAGAATAAAATGAGTATTAAAATCGAAAAGACAGAAAACAACAACGAACTTAAGTTAGAGTTCACAATCGAAGCAAAAAAATTTGACGAGGGAATGAAAAAAGTATATGAAAAAAGTGCAAAATATATAAACATTCCAGGATTTAGAAAAGGAAAAGCACCAATGGCAATTGTTGAAAAGCACTATGGACCAGAGGTATTTTATGAAGATACCTTTAATGAAATTGTACCAGAAGAATATGAAAGAGAATTAAAAGAAAATAATATAGAAGCGGTTAGTCGTCCAGATATTGATGTAAAACAAATAGGAAAAGGAAAGGACTTGATTTTTACAGCAGTTGTACAAACTAAGCCAGAAGTTAAATTAGGTAAATATAAAGGTATACAATTGAAAAAAATTGAGTATAATGTATCTGATGAAGATATTAATCACGAATTAGGACATATGGCAGATAGAAATGCAAGATTAGTTACTGTAGAAAATAGACCAGTAGAAGATGGAGATATTACAGTAATAGACTTTGAAGGATTTGTAGATGGTAAAGCATTTGAGGGTGGAAAAGCTGAAAACTATGAATTAACAATAGGAAGCAAAACATTCATTCCTGGTTTTGAAGACCAAATTATTGGAATGAAAATAGAAGAAGAAAAAGATATTCAAGTTAAATTCCCAGATGACTACAATTCTGAAGAATTAAAAGGAAAAGATGCAACATTTAAAATAAAATTACACGAAATTAAAAAGAAAGAGTTACCAGAACTAAATGATGAATTTGCAAAAGATACAAGTGAATTTGAAACTTTAGAAGAATTAAAAAATAGTATTAAGGAAAAATTAGAAGAGCAAAATGCAAATAAAGCAAAATATGAAACTCAAGATGCTGCAATAAAAGCAGTAACAGAGGAAGCAGAAGTAGAAATTCCATCTGGTATGATAGAAACAGAACTTGATAATATGATAAAAGAAATGGAAACAAATTTATCTTATCAAGGTCTAAAATTAGAACAATATCTTAACTATATCGGAAAAACAATGGAAGAATTCAGAAAAGAAAATGAAGAACAAGCTAAGAATTCTGTAAAAACAAGATTAACATTAGAAGCAATTACTAAAGCTGAAAACATAGAAGCAAAAGAAGAAGATGTTAATAAAAAGATAGAAGAAATGGCAAAAATATATGGCAAAAAAGAAGAAGAATTAAAAAACAATGAACAATTTGTAAAGTATGTAAAAGATTCTATAAAAAATGAAGCAGTTGTTGAGTTTATTATTAATAATGCTAAATTAAAATAAAGCCAAAAACGAATGAAAAGCAGCAACTTGCTGTGTCAAACTGCATAAAAATTTTTTCGATGTACAAATTGTTAAATAAAAAACAAATCAAAAACGAAGTTTTTCATTTGTTTAAAAAGGAGGTAAAAAAATGATAGATAACAGTCTAGTACCTTATGTAATAGAACAAACAAGTAAAGGAGAAAGATCTTACGATATTTTTTCAAGATTATTAAAAGATAGAATTATCTTTTTAGCTGAGGACGTAAACCCAACTTCTGCAAGCTTAGTAGTTGCACAATTATTATTTTTAGAGTCAGAAGATCCAGATAGAGAAATTCATTTATATATAAATAGTCCAGGTGGTTCTATTACTGATGGAATGGCAATTGTAGATACAATTAATTATATAAAATGTCCTGTATCTACTATATGTGTTGGATTAGCAGCAAGTATGGGAGCAGTTCTTTTAGCTTCTGGAGAAAAGGGCAAAAGATTTGCTACGCCAAATGCAGAAATATTAATTCACCAACCATTAATAGGAGGAAATGGCCTTTCAGGTCAAACAACAGAAATTAAAATACACGCAGACCATATGGTAAAAACAAGAGAAAAATTAAATAAATTATTAAGTGAAAGAACAGGTCAAGATTTAGCAACAATTGAAAGAGATACAGAAAGAGATAACTATATGACAGCAGAAGAAGCATTGAAGTATGGATTAATAGATGGTATTATGGACAAAAGATGATAAAAACGAATGAAAAATAAATATATTATAGAAGGAGTAATAAAATGTCAAAAAAGAAAGATGCACCACAAAGTGTAAGATGCTCATTTTGTGGAAAACCTCAGGAAGCTGTTAACAGAATAGTAGCGGGACCGGGAGTGTATATATGCGACGAATGTGTTGCTGTATGCAAAAATATTCTTGAAAATGATACTTATAATGAAGAAGAATTTGGTTATTCAATTAATGAAGAAGAGAAATTATTAAGTCCAAAGGAAATGAAAGAAATTCTAGACAAATATGTTATTGGACAAGAAAATGCAAAAAAAACATTAGCAGTTGCAGTATATAATCATTATAAAAGAATTAATAATGAGGAAGAAGATAATGACGTAGAAATACAAAAAAGCAACGTTTTATTATTAGGACCAACGGGATGTGGAAAAACTCTTTTGGCACAAACACTTGCTAAAATATTAAATGTACCATTTGCTATAGCAGATGCTACAACTTTAACAGAAGCTGGTTATGTTGGAGAAGATGTTGAAAATATTCTATTAAAACTTATTCAAGCAGCAGATTATGATATTGCTTTAGCAGAAAAAGGAATTATTTATATTGATGAAATAGATAAAATTACAAGAAAATCTGAAAATCCATCTATTACAAGAGATGTAAGCGGCGAGGGCGTTCAACAAGCATTACTAAAAATTATAGAAGGCACAACTGCGTCTGTACCACCACAAGGTGGAAGAAAGCATCCACATCAAGAATTTCTACAAATTAACACAGAAAATATTTTATTCATTTGTGGTGGAGCTTTTGAAGGATTAGATAAAATTATAAAAGATAGAATTGGTAAAAAGTCTATTGGGTTTGGAGCAAACATCGAAAGCAAAAACGAGGTAGATAAGTATAAAATTTATGAGCAAATATTACCACAAGATTTATTAAAATTTGGATTAATACCAGAATTTGTTGGAAGATTACCTATAATTACAACTTTAAAAGAATTAGACAGAGATACTTTAATTAGAATTGTAACAGAGCCAAAAAATGCACTAGTAAAACAATATAAAAAATTATTTGAATATGATAATGTAGAATTGGAATTTGAACAAGAAGCATTAGAATTAATTGTAGATAAGGCAATCGAGAGAAATACGGGTGCAAGAGGTCTAAGGTCTATTATTGAAGATATTATGAGAGATATTATGTTTGAAATTCCATCTAATCCGAATATAGAAAAATGTATTATCACAAAAGAAACAGTTGAAAAAGGTGAAAAACCTAAAATTATTATTAATGAATTAAAAGAAGATAAAAAGCCTACAATTAAAAAGAAAAAAGTAGTTACAGAAAATAAAGAAACAGCATAAAAAATATATAACACAATGTTTCAAATAATAAAAAGAAACTATTGCAAATTTTAAAAAAAGATGTTATTATAATAACATAAAAAAACAAAAATAAAGACAAGGTAAGTTTTATTTCCCTAAAGAGAGTCAAACATTTTGCTGAAAGTTTGATAGGAAGAAATTCTACTTATTATCACTTTATTAGTTGCTTATCTGAAATAAAAGTAAGAAAGCCGTATGTTTCTGCGTTAAAGAATTTTAAGATGTATATTATTTTTAATATATAAATTAAGGTGGTACCGTGGGTAAAAGCTCACCCTTATACAAGTATAAGGGTGAGCTTTTTTAGTACAAAATTAATTATTCGAAAAAGAATTAATATTCGGCTAGGCACACAAGTTTAAAATGAAGGAGGAAGTTATATGTGTGAAGAAAAAAAAGATTACAGTACAACGCTAAATTTACCACAAACAGATTTCCCAATGAGAGGAAATTTGCCAGAAAATGAGCCTAAAATTTTAGAAGAAATATTTGAAAATGGCTTATATGAAAAAATGCTAAAGAAAAATGAAGGAAAGGAACCATTTGTATTACACGATGGACCTCCTTATGCCAATGGAGAAATTCACATTGGACACGCTTTAAATAAAATATTAAAAGATGCAATTGTGAGATATAAAAATTTGCAAGGTTATTATACTCCATTTATACCTGGTTATGATACACACGGTATGCCAACAGAAAATAAGGCAATAAATAGCTTAGGATTAAATAGAGAAGAAATGCCAGTAAGTCAGTTTAGAGACGTTTGTAAAAGCTTTAATCAAGATTATATTGCTAAACAAACAGAAGGATTTAAAAGACTTGGAGTAATAGCAGATTGGGAAAATCCATATATTACATATCAACCAGAAATAGAAGCAAAGCAAATTGGAGTTTTTGCAGATATGTATAAAAAAGGCTATATATATAAAGGACTAAAACCAGTTTATTGGTGTACGGATTGTGAAACAGCCTTAGCAGAAGCTGAAATAGAGTATAAAGATGTTCATAATACATCAGCTTATGTGAAATTTCCAGTAGAAGATAGCAAAGGTTTGTTTAATAAAGAAAATACTTTTGTAGTAATTTGGACAACAACTCCTTGGACATTACCAGGTAATATGGGAATTACAATCGATCCAGAATTTGAATACGCTATAGTTAATTGCGAAAATGAAAATTATATTATGGCAAAAGAATTAGTTTCTAAAGTAATGGATATGGCAGGAAAAACAAATTACAAAATAGTAAAAACCTTCAAAGGAAAAGAATTAGAAGGTGTTCTTTGCAAGCATCCATTTTTAGATAGAACTTCTAGAGTAGTTATGGGAAGCGAAGATACAGTAGCAGTAGATTTAGAAACAGGTACTGGTGCTGTTCACACTGCTCCTGGATATGGTAAAGAAGACTATTTGTGCGGTTTAAAAAATGGACTAGAAATTGTTGTAACAGTTGATGAAAAAGGTCACCAAACTGAAGGAGCAGGACCTTTTGCAGGAATGTTCTATGCAAAATCAGATAAAGAAATTATAAATTGGCTAGAAGAACATAATTTATTGTTGCATAAACAAGAATTAATGCACTCTTATCCACATTGCTGGAGATGCAAAAAGCCAGTTATTTATAGAGCAACAAATCAATGGTTTGCATCAGTTGATGGATTCAGAAAAGAAACATTAGAAGCAATTAAAACAGTAAAATGGATACCTGCTTGGGGTGAAGAAAGAATTACCAAAATGGTAGAAGATAGAAATGATTGGTGTATTTCAAGACAACGTACTTGGGGTGTTCCAATACCAATTTTCTATTGCAAAGAGTGTGGAGCAGAATATGTAACAGATGCAAGCTTGGAAAAAGTACAAAAACTATTTGCTCAAAAAGGCTCTAACTGTTGGTTCGATTTACCAGAAAAAGAATTAATGCCAGAAAATTGTAAATGTCCAAAATGTGGATGTACAGAATTTAAGAAAGAAACAGATATTATGGATGTATGGTTCGATTCAGGTTCTACTCATTCATCTGTTGTAGAAGAAAGAGGACTTCCAGAAGCCAACTTGTATTTAGAAGGAAGCGACCAATATCGAGGATGGTTCCAGTCATCTATTCTAACCTCTGTTGCAACAAAAGGAAAGGCTCCTTATAAAGAGGTATTAACACACGGTTATACAGTAGATGAACAAGGAAGAAAAATGTCTAAGTCACTAGGAAATGGAATTGATCCAAAAGATTTAATTAAAGAATTTGGAGCAGATATTGTAAGATTATGGGTTTTATCATCAGACTATAAGTCAGATGTTAGTATTTCAAAAGGTATTATGAAACAAGTAGCAGAAGTATATAGAAAAATAAGAAATACGGCAAGATATATTTTAGGAAATATTTATGATTTAGATGTAAACAATCTAGTTCCATATAATGATTTAGAAGAAATCGATAAATTTGCTTTAACTAAATTAAATCATTTAGTAGATGAGTGCACAAATGCATTTAACGAATATGATTTTAATAAAGCATATCAAGCTATTAACACATTCTGTGTTGTAGATATGAGTAACTTCTATCTAGATATTATTAAAGATAGATTATATACAAGCAAAAAAGATAGTACAAAAAGAAGAGCAGCTCAAACTGCTATGTATGAAATATTAAGTGCTTTAGTAAGATTAATAGCTCCAATGACCTGCTACACAGCAGAAGAAATTTGGAAATTTATGCCACATCCAAAAAATGAAAGTCAAGAAAGTATTATGCTTGCAAATTGGCCAAAAGTAAATCCAGAATATGAAAATAAAGAACTAGAAGAAAAATGGAACAAAATTATAAAAATAAAAGAAGAAGTAGCAAAAGCATTGGAAATAGCAAGAGCTGAAAAAACCATAGGACATTCCTTAAATGCAAAAGTAACTATTTTGGCTGACAAAGAAAATTACGAATTCTTAAAAGGAAAAGAAGAACTACTACAAGAAGTATTCATTGTTTCAGGAGTGGAAATACAACAAGCAAAAGAATTTGAGGTAAAAGTAGAAGTAGCAGACGGCCAAAAATGTGAAAGATGTTGGATGTATTCAACCACAGTTGGAGAGGACAAAAACAACCCAACAATTTGTCATAAATGTAGCGAAGCATTAAAATAATCATAAAAAACCTATCATAGAAACGCCCCAAATAACATATAAAATAGAAGAATACGAAGATAAAAGAATTATAAAAGTAAAAGCGTGTAAAAATAATCAGTTAGACTCAGCTGAAGAAAATGTTGAATAAAAAATAAACAATTAAGGTGATTAGGTTGGGAATTATAGAATTAGTGGTATTAAGCATAGGTCTAGCGATGGATGCATTTGCGGTATCTATTTGCAAAGGCCTATCTATGAAAAAGATGAATTGGAAAAATGCAGTAATTGTAGGTCTTTACTTTGGAATTTTTCAAGCACTTATGCCATTATTAGGCTATATATTAGGAATGAACTTTCAAAATAAAATTGCTAGTATCGACCATTGGGTAGCATTTATTCTTCTAGGAATTATTGGAATAAATATGATTAAAGAATCACTTAGCAAGGAAAATGATATATCTAATGATAGTGTTAAATTCAAAGATATGATTATTTTAGCCATTGCAACTAGTATTGATGCACTAGCAGTAGGAATTACATTTGCATTTTTGAATGTAAATGTTGTAGTTGCAATTTTTCTAATAGGAATAATAACATTTTTTATTTCAACATTTGGAGTAAAAGTTGGAAATGTATTTGGAAATAAATATGAAAAAAAAGCTGAGTTCGTTGGAGGAATGATTTTAATTTTTTTAGGAATAAAAATATTACTAGAACATTTACAAATTTTATAAAAAAAGGAGGTAAAATATGGAATACAGATTTACGCCTAGAGGAGTGTGCTCTAGAGAAATGATAATTGAGCTAGAAGGAGACACTATTAAAAATGTAAGAATATTGGGAGGTTGTGCAGGAAACACAGTAGGTGTTTCAAGATTAATCGCTGGAATGAAAATAGATGAGGCAATAAAAAGATTAAAAGGTATTCCTTGTGGATTTAAAACAACATCTTGCCCAGACCAATTAGCAATTGCTTTAGAAGAAGCAAAAAAAAGTATGAATAAGTAAATAAAAAAGAGGGAAATATAAATAATAAAAATTTCTCTCTTTTTTTAGGTGTATGAATGAACAAAATAAAGATAATACTAGAAAAAATAAAAAATAAACATATAGAAGAATATACAGCAGAATGTGCATATTATACCATTTTATCTTTCATACCAACTATTATGCTCATTTTAACATTAACAAAATATGTTGGAATAGACGAACCTTTTCTATTTTCAATCTTAGAGGAATGCATACCAAGCAATCTTTTGAACGATGCTGTAATGGGAATTATAAGAGAAGTATATTCTAAATCTGTTGGTACAATAACCATATCCGCCATATTTATTTTATGGTCAGCTGGAAATGGTTTTTTTGCATTATGTAAGGGCTTAAATGCAGTATATGAGGTAGAAACAAAAAACAAAACAATACTTTTTAGAATAAGAGCAATTTTAAGTACAGTTATTTTTATATTTTCTATTATATTTAGCCTAATATTATTGGTATTTGGAAATAGTATTAATGGAATTCTACAAGAAAAATTTCATATCTTTAGTTCAATTATACATTATATTTTAAAATTCAAAATAATCATTAGTACAATTTTATTAACATTTATTTTTACAATAATCTATAAATTTATACCAAAACATAATGATAAGCTTAAAAATCAAATACCAGGAGCCTTTTTTGCAGCAATTGCTTGTAACTTAATTTCTATTTTCTATTCAATTTATGTTCAAATATTTACAGGTTTTTCAATAATGTATGGCAGTTTAACAACCATTGTTTTAGCAATGATGTGGGTATATGCGTGTATGTATAGTGTGCTTTTAGGAGCAGTATTAAACAATATTATGAAACATAATAAAGAGCATTAAAAAATCTATTAATTAACACATATTGCAAATTAACATAAAATATGATATAATAAAAGAAGTTTGTAAAAATTGGAGAATTTGTATGAGTAAAGTTAAAAATATGGGATTATCTTATATCTTAGACGGAATTGATATTATATTGAAAAATCAAGATATAGTGTTTTTTTGCGATGATGTAGATATTGCACAAGATTTTATTGATAGGTTTTCACACAAAAGTGTATTGGATGGTGATTTAAAAAAATACCTAATTGATAATGAACAACACATCGATCCAGAAAAACTTATTCTAGTTTTAGTGCTAAATTATAAAGAAAATATTTATAAAATAAAAAAAGAAATAGAAAAGGCAAAACAGTCTTATTATAAATCAGAAAGTAAAGAAAGTTTTGAAAAATTATCAAAATTAACTGTTCAAGAAAGAATTCAAGAAACGATACTAGGAAAATTATTAAAGTTAGGAAAAGGAATGAACTGTTGCATTTCATCCTATTTTTTTAATGACAAAACTCAAAAATATTATGTTAAAGTATTCGATTCAAGAGAAATTATTGATAATAAAAAGGTAAGCTCATCTAAAAATTTACAAAGATTTAATTATATTGATTCTTATTTTAAAAATACAGCCGATGACGAAAATGGAATAGAATACCTAATACAAGGGATTATATTAACAGACCTATGTGAAGTTTTTACAGATCCATCTATTGGGGCAAGTATAAGAAATATGATATTATATAATAATATTATCAGCTCTGGTATGAAATCAAAAGAAGAATTGGATAGTCTAAGAATGGAAAAAAAACAAGAAGAATATTGGCAAATTGTGGACAATGCAGAGCTTGTTGGTGTTCTACCAGAAGTAAAAGAAGCAATTAGAGAACAGGTTGCTTACTTAAATATAGACAATTTATTATTAATTTCTGCATATCGATTAATAGAATTACTAGAAAATGATCAAATAGATTCTGACTCAGTACAAGAATTAAAGCAAACAATAGAAAGAATATATGATAATTTAAAGCCAAATGCCGAAATTGAAACCAAATTGGAAGATAGAATAAATAATACTTATGAATTAATGTCAGTAAAGTTTTCTGCTAAAGATATTGCACATTCACTAAAACATTTTACATCTTCGCAATATATAACTAAAGAGCAGGAAGAAACATATAAGAAAAAATTAAATAGTCAAGAAATAAACTTATCACAAATGAATCCAGAAGAAGTAGATGCTATTTTTATAGAAAAAGACCTAGAAAGATTAGCAATTCTAAGTCCAGACAACTTTTTGTATGTTTCAAGTAAATATAATTGGAATAATGAAAAAACATATTATGAAATACAAAAAATGCATTCATATAGCAGTACAATGATAAAAAGATTAATAGAAGAAAAAAGATTAGATATTGCTCAAATGGTTTCATTGTATGAACAAGGGAAATTACCAATTGAAATGATAAAACAAATAAGAGAAGAATATGATATTGCTGATAAAATTAGTAATGAAAAGTTAAATTCGCTTTATCAGGAATATATTAAAAATCCAGAAGACAATGCTCAATATGAAAAATATCAAAGATATGTTGAATTGTACAAAGCAGTGCTAATAGATGATGCTCAAGAAGAACAAATTAATCAGGTTTCTAATAAATTAATGGAACAAATGATAGAAACCTATGGAGAAGATGAAAAAAACTATAAAGAAGCAATCAAAGATTATTTCAATGCTGGATTATTAACCTTAAGCTCAATTGCTGAATGGAATAGTGAAGGACTAATTGAAAATTTATATAGAGAAGAAATTTTTAGTCTAGATGATTTAGACAAACTAGCAAGGGAGCAAAAGATATCAAGTGAATTCATAAAACGAATATATAGAGAAATTATTCAAAATAAAGATTTAGACTATGACGAAAGATATGCTTACATAAAAAGAGGATTTGTTAGTATAGAAGATATTCTCGATTTATATAATCAAAACCTTATATTTGATGTGGATTTAGAAGCATTAGCAACAAGTGGAATACTTCCGCCAGATGCTGCGCAAAAGGCAATACAGAGTAGAACAAAAGAAGCTTTGGAAAGAAAATCAACAATTAGATTAATAGGTCTAAATGAATTAACTAAAAAGAATAACAGCATTTATTCTCAAGAAAATGACTCAACAGAATATCAAATAAAACCACAAAGAAAAACTAAAAATATAATTGATCCAAATGAAAGAGAAAATTTTATTCTTATGTTAAAAGCTCGCAAAGCTGAGTCAGATGTAGAAGAAGACAGTCCGTTTTACGATTATGAATTTTACGTTATACCAGATGAAAGTGGAGATATAGGCTTAAACAGTGTTGTTATTGCAGAACGATATTTTGAAGATAAAAATACAGAAGAAAAATTTGCAATTAATAATGCTACCTACTTTTTCAAATACAAAGATTTAATGGTTTTAGGTAATTTAAAAAAGAGCGAAATAACTAAAGAAAGAGAAAACATTGTATTTACATCAAGCCATACCTTAGCAAGTGAAAAAAGGAATCGGAGCTTGGTCATCCAGTGTTCTTAGAAATATTGCAAAAACAATGCTATCTTCAGATTTAAAAGAATACAGTAGGAAGAATCAAAAAATAATTATTCTACGTAAATTAAGACAAGTATATAACAATGAAGAATTAATAAATTTATTTAATAAAGGAATAGAAATAGATTCTGGAGAGCACGACTGTGAAATACTAGAGCCAGTATACTCAAATTCAAGAGGAAATAAAAGAAAAGGTTGTGTACCAGAAGAATTTGAATTATAATTAGAAAAGATACATTTTTAAATGTATCTTTTTTGAAATAGGAAACAAAATATAATTGACGAAATTAAAATTAAGATGTATTATAATTATAAAAAAAGTGGAGAAAAAAATGAAAGAAAGATTTTTAGAATTATTAAGAAGCATACAAAGAGATGGAATTGAAGATTTAATAAAATTTATAGAAAGTACAGACTTTTTTAAAGCTCCAGCTAGTACAAAATTTCACGGCAATTTTGAAGGTGGGCTTCTACAACATAGCTTAAAAGTATATGATATATTAAAAGAAAAATTAAAAAACACACCAGTTCCAATGAACATAAGTGAAGAAACCATAAAAATAGTTGCTTTGTTACACGACATTTGTAAAGTTAATTTTTATAAAGTAGATTATAGAAATGCAAAAAATGAATTAGGCGTATGGGAAAAAGTTCCATATTATACAGTAGAAGATACAATTCCTTATGGACACGGAGAAAAATCTGTTATGATGATAACAGAATATATGAAATTAACAGTAGAAGAAAAATATGCTATAAGATGGCATATGGGACTTTCTGAGCCAAAAGAATTATATGGGACAATAGGAAATGCATTTACAAAATACCCACTTGCACTTATGTTGTTTGAAGCGGACTTAGAAGCCACTTATTTATTTGATACATAAAATATGAATGGAGGGAAAAAATGAAACAGGAAAAATCGTGCGGTTGCATTGTTATTAACGAAAAAAATGAAATATTGTTAGTGCGTCATAATAAAGGACATTGGGGATTTCCTAAAGGGCATATTGAAAAAGGGGAAACTGAAGTAGAAACAGCAATAAGAGAAGTAAAAGAAGAAACAAATATTGATGTGAAAGTAAACGAAAAATTTAGATATTCAGAAAACTACATTACAGATAACAATTCAATGAAGGAAGTAGTATATTTTTTAGCAACAAATAAAAACAATCAAAGGGAAGCTCAACAAGAGGAAGTAAGTGAGGTAAAATGGTTTAATTATGAAGATGCCATCAAAACAATTACTTATGATAATTCAAAGGAAATATTAAGACAATTGAAAAAAGATTTAAAGGATAAAAGTAAATGTTACAAGTAGAAAAAGATAAAACAACAGAAGTCAATTTATGTATAAAATAGAGCTTGCAGAATATAATATTTAATGTTATAATACCCTATGTTGTACATTAATAAGCAAGAGAAAGGATGATTTTATGAAAATATGTGTATATGGAGCTGCAAGCAGTGAAATAAGTGAAGAATTTATTAAAACAGGAGAAGAACTTGGAAGAAAAATGGTAGAACACGGACACAGCTTGGTATTTGGCGGTGGAAAAAATGGAATGATGGGAGCTGTTGCAAGAGGTGTTGCGGAAAAAGGTGGAAGCATTTTAGGAATTTCTCCTAAATTCTTTGAAGAAAGCAATTCAGAAATTTCATTTACAAACTGTACAGAATTTATTCATACAGAAACAATGAGAGAAAGAAAAAGATTACTAGATGAAAGTTCAGATGCATTTATTATATCACCTGGAGGTATTGGAACATTCGACGAATTTTTTGAGATACTTACATTAAAACAATTGGGAAGACATAATAAAGCAATAGTCATTTTTAATATTGATGGCTATTTCGATAATATGTTGAAAATGATGCAAGTTTCAATAGAAAAAAGATTTATTACAACAGATTGTATTGAACTATACAAAGTAACTAACACTGTGGAAGAAACATTAAGCTATATAGAAAGCTATGATGCAACTGAAATAGACCTAAATAAAGTTAAAATAAGATAAAAATAAATTATAAAAGAGGAAAGAATTAAAAAATTCTTTCTTTTTTTATTGACAATGAGAAATAACTATCATATAATAATATATGAACAGATATTCATACGTTCATATAAGGAGGAAAAATGGAAGATATATGTGAGGTAAATGTTATTCATCAAGAGGCTGTAAATAAAGTTAAAAAAATAATGCCAGAAGATGATGTGATATATGATTTAGCAGAGCTATTTAAGGTTTTTGCAGACTCAACAAGAATGAAAATTATTTATGCATTAATGGAAAATGACCTTTGCGTTTGCGATATAGCGGCGATAGTGGGAACAACACAATCTGCTATTTCACATCAATTACGAATTTTAAAACAATCTAAATTAGTGAAATATAGAAAAGATGGAAAAGTAGTTTACTATAGTCTAGATGATGACCATATTGCACAGATTGTAAAGAAAGGACGTGAACATATTGAAGAACTATAAATATACTTTACAAAATCTAGATTGTGCAAGTTGTGCTCAAAAAATTGAAACCAATATTGCATATCACAAAGAATATCAAGATGTAGTCGTAAATTTTTCTACTTCTACTTTATCATTTAAAACAGATAAAGAAAAAAATATAGAAGAAGATATTCGAAAAATAATTAAAAGTGTTGAACCAGAGGCAATTCTTGTTTCTAATAAATCAAAAAATACTGAAGATATACAAAGAAATAAAGGAGATATTTATAGAATTATCTTAGGCGTTTTAATTTATCTTGTAGGGAAACTACTGCTTTTAGAAAATAGTGCAATGCTCATTTTCACGGTTATATCAGTGGTAATTCTTTTAAGCAAAACAGCAAAAAAAGCATATAAACAACTAAAAAATAAAATTATAGATGAGAATTTTTTAATTGTAATTTCAGTTATTGGAGCTTGCCTAATTGGAGAAAAGACAGAAGGAATAATGGTAATTACATTATATGAAATAGGAAAAATATTAGAAGCTAAGGCAGTAAATAAAACACGTAAATCTATTGCAACACTAATGGATATTAAACCAGAATATGCAAATGTAAAAGTAGGGGAAGACATTAAAAGGGTATCACCAGAAGAATTAGAAATAGGTGATATAATTATTGTAAAAACTGGAGAAAAAATTTCAATAGATGGAGAAGTAATAGAAGGTACAGCACAAATTAACAATTCAGCCCTAACAGGAGAAAGCAGATTAATTACTGTTACAAAAGGAGACAAAGTATTATCAGGTGGAATTAACAACGATGGCTTAATAAAAGTAAAAGTAGAAAAAAAATTTGAAGATAGCACCGTGTCACAAATATTAAATTTAGTAGAAAATGCAACAGATAAAAAAGCAAAAACAGAAAATTCAGTAAGTAAATTTGCGAAAATATATACCCCAATAGTAATAGTCTTAGCAATCTTTGTAGCCATTTTTATGCCAATATTTTTCAAAAATATAAACTATTCAGAAAGCATTTATAAAGCATTAACTTTCTTAGTAATTTCTTGTCCGTGTTCTATAGCAATTTCCGTTCCACTTAGCTATTTTAGTGGAATTGGAAAATCATCTAAAAGTGGTATATTAGTAAAAGGAAGCAATTACCTAGATGGATTAAAAGATGTAAAAGAAATAATTTTTGATAAAACAGGTACTATTACTACAGGCAGTTTCAGTGTTACGCAAGTAGAAACACTTTCAGAAAACTATTCAAAAGAAAATATTTTAGAATACTTTGCAAAAGGGGAAAGTTTTTCAAATCACCCAATTGCAAAATCTATATTAAAAAAATGGGAAAAAGAAATAAATACTAGCAACGTAACAGATTATAAAGAAATTGCAGGAAAAGGAATTGAATATAAAATAGATGGAAAACTAATAAAAATAGGCAATAGTAGTTTTGCAGGAAATAAAGAAAATAACGAGAAAAATATTGGAACTAATTTATATCTTTCTGTAGATGAAAAAACAGTTGGATATATTGTTTTAACTGATGAAATAAAAGAAAATGCAAAAAAAGTAATGAACGCTCTTAATAAAATGGGAATAAGCACTATAATGTTTACAGGTGATAATAAAGAAATAGCAAAGGATGTAGCAAAAAAAGTTGGAATTGGCAAAGTAGAATATGAAATGTTACCACAAGATAAATATACAAAATTGGAAAATGAACTAAAAATGGCAAAAGAAAACGAAAAAATTGCTTATGTAGGAGATGGCATTAATGATAGTCCTGTTTTAGCAAGAGCAGATATTGGAATTTCTATGGGTGGAGTAGGATCTAGTTCAGCAATAGAAGCATCAGATATAGTAATTATGACAGATGAACTTTCTAAAATTCTAGATGGAATCAACATTTCTAAAAAGACCAATCGAATTATCAAACAAAATCTTATTTTTGCAATTGGTGTTAAGGTTTTAATTTTGGTGCTAAGTATGTTAGGATTGGCGAATATGTGGCAAGCAGTTTTTGCAGATGTTGGAACCACTTTAATAACGGTATTAAATACTATTAGGATATTGACATAGATTAAAAATTTTGATATATTTAAAACAATATTAATAAATAATTTAGGAGGTATAATATGGAATTAAAAGGTTCAAAAACTGAAAAAAATTTAATGGAAGCTTTTGCTGGAGAATCACAAGCAAGAAACAAATATACTTATTTTGCAAGCAAAGCAAAAAAAGAAGGATATGAGCAAATAGCAGCAATATTCCAAGAAACAGCAGATAATGAAAAAGAACACGCTAAAATTTGGTTTAAACTATTAAATGGCGGAGATGTACCTGCTACAACAGAAAATTTAAAAGCAGCAGCAGAAGGAGAAAACTTTGAATGGACAGATATGTACGACAGAATGGCAAAAGAAGCAAAAGAAGAGGGATTTAACAATATAGCATTCCTTTTTGAAGCAGTAGGAAAAATAGAAAAAGAACACGAAGAAAGATATAAAAAATTATTAGAAAACGTAGAAGACGGATTAGTATTTTCAAAAGACGGAGATAGAATATGGAAATGCAGAAACTGCGGACACATTGTTATTGGAAAATCAGCTCCAGAAGTTTGCCCAGTATGCAATCACCCAAAAGCTTATTTTGAAATTAAAGCTGAAAATTATTAATTAAAGAAATAAATTGTGTTAAAATTTAGATTTCTTTTTAATAATAAAATGAAAGGAAAATGAACAATATGGAAGAAAACGTTAGATTTTATATTTGTCCTACTTGTGAAAATATGGTAGGATTAATTCACGGAACAATGGAACATATTACTTGTTGTGGGCATAAAATGGAATTAATGAAGGCAAATTCTACAGATGCAGCACAAGAAAAACACGTTCCTGTATACGAAATAGATGGAGAAGATGTAATAGTAAAAGTTGGAGAGATACCACATCCAATGGAAGAAGGACATTATATATCTTGGATTGCACAGGTTTCAGATAATCAAACAACAAGAATTGCATTAAAACCGGGAGATGAACCTGTTGTTAAATTCAAATACATTCCACATTCAACCATTTATGCATATTGCAATAAACACGGTTTATGGAAGAAAAATATAGATTAATAGGAGGAAAAATATGAAGTATAGATGTATGGCTTGTGGCTATATTTATGATGAAGATGTAGAAGGAAAAAAATTTGAAGAATTACCAGAAGACTGGACTTGCCCACTTTGTGGAGTTGGAAAAGATATGTTTGAAAAAGTAGAAGAATAAAAAAAGAAGGTCTAATTTAAATTAGACCTTCTTTTTTAAGCAATAGTACTTGATTCTTTCTTATTTTCTTCTTCATCATCTACGTGATTTAAACCAAACTCAATAATTTGATTAATAACATTATTAAAAGAAATTTCATTTTCTTCCGCAATTCGAGATATTTTATCAAAAGATTTGCCACTAATTCTGATAGTTCTAGTAATACTATCTTTTCTTGGGCATCTTCCAGATATTTCTAAAAATTCCATATTACCCCCCATTACTAATATATACAAATTATTTTTTATATTGTGTAGAAATTTGTCTATTAAAATTATATATATAAAAAATTTTAAAAAAAATACACAAAAGTGTGTACAAAATTTAAACAATGTGCTATACTATATTTGTGTGTGAAAGGTGATAGGTAGGTTTTTATTATTTCTATTTAACTCCTTTGTAGGTGATATGTGAGAACATATCACCTTTTTTAATAGAAAAAAGAGGGCTCCTATTCTGGGATACCCTCTAATTATTTCATATCTATGTTATTCGTTATTTTCCACTTGCCAACTTAAAACTGGACAATCGTTGGAAACCAATGTAAATTTTTCTCCTAATATATCTAATATATTTGGCATACTAGAGGCATCATCACATTTTGTAATATTTTCAATTTGTGCTTCTGTGCCACTCGTATGTGTTTTATATTCATCAATACTTAAAGATGAGCAATTACTTGCGGTGCTACTACTTACAGCAAGACCTAAAATCAATCCAATATAATGTGTTGTACAGTTTAGATTTAATTGATGAATGTTTCCTTTATTGTAACAATAATTCAAACTACTATTATGGGCTATTGTACCAGTTATCCCACCACATTCAAATACACCAAGATTTGAATTCATATCAAATTCAACAGTATTCAAATTATAACAATTTTTAACCTCTCCATTATGATCTATTAGCCCAACAATGCCACCAACGTAAGAGACATCTTTCTTGTCATTGTTTTGAGTTATCATCAGTACTCTTCCGTTATTAAAACAATTCGATAATTTACCTTCGGTAGCACCAGTTATTCCACCTGTACCATTGTACTGCTCTCCACCTGTACAATTTATAGTAGCTAAATTATAACAATTTATTATATTTGTATTGCTACCTGCTGAAGAACAAATTCCTCCAACCCTAGACTTTGCATTACAAACACAAGCAACATTTCCAGAAACAAAACATTCTTCTATATCTTTATGATTTCTCCCAACTATACCACCAACCATACAAGTATTGATACTATTTGTTGTCAAACTTCCATTAATATTACAATTTTCTATTCCTAATTTTTTGATAGTACCATAATTGTACCCAAATAATCCAATTACAAGATCATTTGTATTATCTTCTTTTGTGCGATTAATATATAAATTTTTTATTATTTTTCCATTCCCATCAAATGTTCCTTTAAAACTTTTTCCTTCATAACCGTCTGCATTTGTATTCGTACCTATTGGTATAAAACCATCTTCTGATGTCAATAATTTTTTCAATTCACCATTATAGCCATATTCTTCATAATCTGTTCTAAATGGATTTACATACGATTTACTTGAATTAAAATCTAAACTTAATCCCAATTTTACAGTTTGGTTTTCATAAGTATTGCCATTTGTTACGTTATGGGCAAAAAATACTAAATCTTCTATACTATTGATTACTTTTGTACCATCTTCATCCTCTTCTAATATGCCAGGATTTTTGTCGGTTACGTTTTCTACATCCGTTCCATTTCCGCTCATCATTTCTTCTAATATTGCCAGGTCTTTTTGCTCATTTTCCTCTGCTTCTTCCCATTTATCTCTTGCATTTTTTGCGTGGCTTAATATTCCATCTCCTTTTACTGCTTGTATTGCTACCA
>CANQDX010000009.1 GCA_947594065.1 uncultured Clostridia bacterium | reverse complement strand
ATTACATTAGAATGTACAGAATGTAAAAGAAGAAACTATATGACTTCAAAAAATAAAAGAAATAATACAGACAGATTAGAAGTAGTTAAATATTGCAAATTCTGCAAAAAACGTACAACACATAAAGAAACAAAATAATCACTTTTTTAGGAGGAAATAAAATGGCAAAAAAAGATGTAGATAATAATAAGAAATCTAAAAAAGAAGAAAAAAATAAAAGACACTTTTTTAAAGATTTTAAAGCAGAACTAAAAAAAGTGGTATGGCCTACACCAAAACAATTATTCAATAGTACAATAGCAGTTGTTGTAATTGTGCTTGTAATTGGGGCAATTGTTTTTGCATTAGATTTGGGATTTGAGTTATTAAATAAATATGGAATTAATAAATTGCAAGCTCAATTGCAAGAATCATTCTCAAATAATGTAGAAAGCGCCAACACTACATCAGAAGAAGATACAAATTCTACTGATGAAGCTTCTAGTGAAAATTTGGTAGCTGACGAAAACAATACAGCAGAATAATATTTAAAGTAGGGGGAGTCTTTTATGTCTGATAAGAATTATGATTCTAATCCTAGATGGTATGTAGTACATACTTATTCAGGGTATGAAAATAAAGTAAAAACAGATTTGGAAAACAAAATAAAAAATAGAGAGTTAGAAGATTTCTTTTTCGAAATTATTGTTCCTATGGAAGAGCAAATAGAAATAAAAGATGGAAAGAAAAAAACTAATTTAAAGAAAGTATTTCCAGGATATGTACTTATCAAAATGATTGTTACAGAAGAATCTTGGTATATCGTTAGAAATACAAGAGGAGTTACTGGATTTGTTGGATCAGGTACAGATCCTATTCCTTTAACAGATGAAGAGATAAGAAATATGGGATTTGAAGATGTTCCAATCAATATCGATTATGATGTTAATGATTCTGTAAGAGTAATGAATGGACCATTCGAAAATTTCGTAGGTATTGTTCAAGAAATTAACAAAGAGAAACATAAAGTAAAAGTTTTAGTTTCTATGTTTGGAAGAGAAACACCTGTTGAACTAGAGTTTTCTCAAGTTCAAAAAGTATAAAATCAATCAAAATCAGCATCTTGCGTTGTCAAACGTCGCGTAAAATTTTTTCAACATACAGCAGTATAGTTTCAAAAATTTTAGCTAGTTTTCCTAGCAATATACTAATTTTGATTAATTTTAAAATGAAAATATATACTCGTTTCTAATCAATTTTATCAATAGATAAAGAATAATTATAAATGTAAGGAGGCCAAGTAAAAATGGCAGAAAAAGAAATTACCAATGTAATTAAATTACAAATAGAAGCTGGAAAAGCAACTCCAGCTCCACCAGTAGGACCTGCTTTAGGTTCAAGTGGTGTTAATATTATGCAATTCGTTAAAGAATTTAATGATAGAACAGCTAACCAACCTGGAATGATTATACCAGTAGTTATTACAGTATATAAAGATAAATCATTTGAATTTATCACTAAAGTTCCACCAGTTGCAGTTTTAATTAAAAAAGCTTTAAAAATTCAAAAAGGTTCTGGAAAACCAAATAGAGATAAAGTTGCAACTATTACAGAAGAGCAAGTAAAACAAATTGCAGAACAAAAAATGGAAGACTTAAATGCTGCATCATTAGAAACAGCTATGAGTATGGTTAAGGGAACTGCTCGTTCTATGGGCGTAATCGTACAATAAATGATAAACTTCGCCTAACGTCGTTAACCTTCGCTTGAAAATGTCCTCAACGTGCAAAAAGCACGCCTGCGGTTTTTCAGCTCGGTTGCCTAGTTATGCTCGTTTCTGATTTATTGCAAATATTTAGAAGATTGTAAAAACGATTTAATCGTTTACAATATATATTTTGGGAGGAGAAATCCGTTTGTACCAAGGGAGGTTTTAAAATGAAAAAAGGAAAAAGATATGTTGAGGCTGAAAAATTAATAGACAGCTCAAAAGATTATTCAGCAAAAGAAGCTTTAGAGACAATTGAAAAATTTCCTAAAGCAAAATTTGATGAAACTGTTGAATTACACGTTAAATTAGGTGTTGATTCTAAACACGCAGAACAACAAGTTAGAGGTACAGTTGTACTTCCTAATGGAACAGGTAAAACTTTAAGAGTATTAGTTTTTGCAAAGGGAGATAAAGCTCAAGAGGCTGAAAAAGCTGGAGCTGATTTTGTTGGAGCAGAAGAATTAATACCAAAAATTGAAAAAGAAAACTGGTTTGATTATGATGTTATCGTTGCTACTCCTGATATGATGGGTGTAGTAGGAAGATTAGGTAAAGTATTAGGACCAAAAGGATTAATGCCAAACCCTAAATCTGGAACAGTAACAATGGATGTTACAAAAGCTATCAAAGAAATTAAATCTGGTAAGGTAGAATATAGATTAGATAAAACAAATATTATTCACTTAGGATTTGGAAAAGTTTCATTTGGAGCTAAAAAATTATTAGAAAATTATGAAACTGTAATGGATGCTATTATAAAAGCAAAACCAGCAGCTGCAAAAGGTCAATACATTAGAAGTGTTTCAGTTAGCACAACAATGGGACCAAGCATCTTCGTTAAATAAATAATAAACTGATAGCCAAAGACAGTAGGCAGAAACATAAGTCCTACCGAGGTACTATAAAAAGAGTGATTATTAAAGCTCATTATGTATCTCGTAGTAGGCACATAATGAGTTTTTAAATTTTAAAAATATAATTCTGAGTTTAAAAATGGAAAATTGGAATTCTATTCATCCAAACACCAAATATTAAACTCCAAATAGGAGGTGAAACTAAAAATGGCAAATGAAAAAATAATTGCGCAAAAAGAAAAAGAAGTAAATGATTTAGCAGAAAAAATTAAGGCTGCAAAAATTGTTCTTTTAACAGATTACAGAGGAATAACAGTTGACGGTGTAACAAAACTTAGAGCAAATTTAAGAAAAGCAAATTCAGAATATAAAGTTATTAAAAACAATATAACAAGAAGAGCTTTAGAAAAATGCGAATACACAGGTCTAGAAGATTTATTAGAAGGACCAACAGCTGTTATTATAAATAGTGAAGATTATTTAGATACAGCAAAAACAATTTATGAGTTCACAAAAGAAAATGAATTTTATAAAATTAAAGGTGGAATTATAGAAGGCAAAGCAATGACAACAGAAGAAATTGTTACACTTGCAAAATTACCTTCAAAAGAAACACTTATTGGTATGCTTGCTGGTGCATTACTTGGCAATATTTCAAAATTGGCAGTGGCACTTGAACAAGTTCGTGCACAAAAAGAAGCTTAATAAAAAAACAAATGAAAAGCGGCATCTTGCGTTGTCAAACGTCGCATAAAAATCTTTCGACATACACCAGTATTGTCTCAAGATTTTTAGCTAGTTTTCCTAGCAATATACCACTTTTGCTTTGTTTTTTATAAAATAATTAGATTAAAAAAATAATATAGTCGTACCCTAGAGAGACTTATAAAAATATATAGGGAAATTAAATAAAAAATAAAAATTTAGGAGGAATAAAAAATTATGAGTAAAGAAGAAATGATTGAAGAAATCAAAAAAATGACAGTAGTTGAATTAGCTGATTTAGTAAAAGCTATAGAAGAAGAATTTGGAGTATCTGCAGTTGCAGCTGCAGCACCAGCAGCAGCTGGAGCAGTAGCCGGAGCAGCTGTTGAAGAGAAATCTGCATTTAATGTAGTATTAAAAGAAGCAGGAGCTAATAAAATTCAAGTAATTAAAGTTGTTAGAGATGCAACAGGATTAGGATTAAAAGAAGCAAAAGATTTAGTTGATGGAGCTCCAAAAACAATTAAAGAAGCTGTAGCTAAAGAAGAAGCTGAAGAATTAAAAGCTAAATTCACAGAAGCTGGCGCAGTTGTAGAATTAGTTTAATACTAACAAATAAAAAGAACTCAGAAGAAATAAATATCTTCTGAGTTTTTTTAATCGTTTTATATTGATTAAAGGTGAGATTTATTCTTGTTACCTTTCAATGATTATGATATAATGGCAATGTAAATTTAAATAATAAAAGGAGAAAAAGATGAAATTTATAGGAATTATTGCAGCAATGGATGAAGAAGTGAATAGTATTAAAGAATTAATGCAAGATATTACAACAAAAAAAATATATGAATTAGAATGTGTTCTAGGAAAAATCCATTCAAAAAATATTATTTTAGTAAAATGTGGAATAGGTAAAGTAAATGCTGCAAGAACTACTCAGCTTTTAATAGATAACTTTGAAATAGATTATATAATTAATGTAGGCACTGCTGGAGGATTAAATCCTGAAATAGAAATTGGTGATGTGGTAATAGGCGAAAAACTTTTACAACACGATTTTGATGTATCAGCAGGGGGACACGAAAAAGGCTATATATCAGATTTAGGAATTTATATGTTTTCAAATACAGCTTTAATTGAAAAGGCAAAAGACAGTATGGAAAATGTAAATGAAGATTTTAATGTGCATTTAGGAATAATTGCAACAGGAGATATTTTCGTTCAAGATGTTTCTGTAAAAAATAAAATAGAAGAAGAGTTTCACGCTGATTGTGTTGAAATGGAAGGCGCAGCCATTGCACAAGTTTGTACCTTAGATAAAGTCCCTTTTATTGTCATTCGAGGAATTTCAGATAAGCCTAATGGAAGTAATGGCATTGATTTTGAAAAATATTTAGAAATGGCTTGTAGAAGATATGCCAAATTTATTGACATTTTTCTTAAATAATTATATAATTCGATTATGAATTTTGTATGCAAAAGAAAAATAAAATCATTGTATGAAATGTGAAATAAGAAGTTAAAAACGTAAAAATAATTCTACAAATTAAAATTAGGAGAAATTATGAAACTAATTAAAAAAGTAAAAATTTCATTATTCATATCATTATTTATTATTCTAATACTAAATGTAAAGTCATTTGCAGTTACAGGAGTTGTTACAGAAATAACAGTTAATGTAAGAGAAAAAGCAACAACTAACTCTAAAAGAGTAATGTATGTAACGCAAGATGACAAAGTTGAAGTATTGGAAAAACAGGGTGATTGGTACAAAATAAAATACAATAATAAAACAGGGTATGTTTTAGGAAAATATATAAAAGTAGATGATAGTAAACTTGCCAAAGAACAAGAAGAAGCCGAAGCAAAAAAAGAAGAGCCAGAGGCAGAGGCTTCAAAGGATGTTGAGAAAAAGCTAAAAGTAGGCGAAAAAACACAAATTAGAATAATACCTACTATATCATCTAGTATTATTTATACAACTTCTAATGAAACATATATTGAAATTATTGAGCAAATAGAAGGTTGGACATATATATCTATAAATAATGTTTATGGATGGGTTAGAACAGATAAAATAACAGAAGAAAATGTTGCTCAAACCAATAATAATGAAAATAAACAAACAGAAAATAGTTCTAAAGAAAACAAAGAGGATTCTAATCAAGGAAAAATTGCTTATATTAAATATGATACGGTTAATTTAAGGCAAAAAGCATCTACTAGTTCAAAATCTTTAGCTAAATTGAAATTAAATGATGAAGTAACTGTATTAGAAACGGTAAATTCAGTATGGAGCAAAATAAAATATGAAGATATAACAGGGTATGTTTCAACTGAATTATTGTCAAATACAAAACAAAAAGTAAATGAAAGTGATGAAACTACTACTTCAAGAGATGGTGAAACAGTATCAAGAGACACCGAAACAACATCAAAAGAAGAAAGTAAAACAACAACAGATTCAAAAAAAGAGGAGCCATCTGATACAACAGATAAAACAACGAGCAATGAAGAAAATAAATCTACTACATCTGTATCTAAGGGAGAAGAAATTGCAGAATATGCAAAAAAATATTTAGGTTATAAATATGTGTCCGGAGGATCTTCTCCAAAAACTGGATTTGATTGTTCAGGATTTACTTACTATGTATATAAACATTTTGGCTATAGCCTACCAAAATCATCTGTTTCACAAGCAAATGTAGGAAAAAAAGTAGATAAAAGTGATTTACAGCCAGGAGATTTAGTTATTTATAAAAATACTTCTTTAACAAGAATAGGACACGTTGGTATTTATATAGGAGATAATAAAATGATACACGCATCTGAGCCAGGCGTTGGCGTAATTATTACAGATATTGATGCAAAATCATATAATTATCCTAAAAGATATGTAATGGGAAGAAGAGTTATTTAAAAGTAAATATTAGGGGAGCAGAATAGGAGATAAAAGGTGAAGCAACCTATTTTGATTATTGCATTAGGAGTTATTACAGGTATATTGGGGGAACTATATTTGAATATAGTTCCCTTTGTATTTTTAATTATAATATTTATATTAATTTTACTTAAAATTCTAAATTTAAAATTTCATCAACATTTTATTCATTTTATTATTAAAAGTAATATATTACTTCTTTTTTCTTTATCAGCATTTATTTCAAGTCTTTATTTAGGTTATTGCAATCAGCAGTATGAAAAAGTATATCATCAATTTGAAGATAAAGAGATAATTGCTACTATTATTAGCAATAAAAAAGAAACGGAATATAGAGAAAATTACACTATAAAACTAGAAAATTCCCATTATCAATTCTTACTTAGAATTCCCAAAAATAATAAAATAAATTTAAAATATGGAGATAAAATAAAAATTGATGGCGAATATAGTGTGCCAGAATCTGCTAGAAATTATGGAGGATTTGACTATCGACAATATTTAAAAACTCAAAAAATATATGGTATTTTTGATGGGAAAAAAGTAGAAAAATTAAAAGAAAATAACCTTAGTAAAATTGAACTTTTAAGTAATAAGATAAGGCAAGATATTATTGAAAATAGTAGCAAAATGTTACCTAAAGATACAAAGGAACTTTTTTTAGGTATTTTAATTGGGTATGATGACAATTTGCAAGAAGATATACAAGAGAGCTTTAGAAAAAGTAGTTTATCTCATCTTCTAGCTGTGTCGGGTGCACATATTTCCTATATTATAATGGGATGTACTTATTTGCTTAGTAGGTTAAAGATTCCTAAAAAGTTAAGAAATATATTGATTATTTTTTTTCTTTATTTCTTTATGTTTTTAACTTCATTTAGTGCTTCAGTTGTTAGAGCATCTATTATGGGGATTATAATGCTTATTTCTTTTCTAGTATATAGAAGGTATAATATACAAACAGCAATGAGTATTACAATCTTATTTATTCTAGTAGACAATCCATATAAGATTTTAGATATAGGTTTATTACTTTCTTATTTTGCAACAATTGGTATTTTAATATTTTCGCATCTTAAAAAAAACAATCTAGAAAGCGAAAATAGAATTTCCTTAAGAATTAAAAGTTATTTAAAAGAAATGATATTAATTACGGTGTTTGCAAATGTTTTTGTTATGCCTATTGTTTTATATACTTTTAACACAATTTCTTTAAATTTTATTTTATCTAACCTAGTGGCAGGAATGCTAATTGGACCAATTACTATAGGTGGCTTTATATTAATTTTGCTTTCTTTTATTAATATAAAATTTGCCTATATTGTAGCAATTCCTTATAATTTATTATTAAAAATTTTAATAGCTAGCACTAACATAGTAAGTAAAATTCCTTATGTTACTGAAATAATTCTTCCAACACCTTCTATCTTTTTTATTATTCTTTATTATTTTACTTTATTTCTTTTGATTATCTATTATTTATTAAATAAGAATTATCGAAATCGTTATATTGTTAAAAAGATAATTAATAAGGTTAAAAGAATAGGTGAACAGCTTAAAAGAAGAAAAAGAGATGTTTTCTTTGTTGTTATTTTTTTCTTTATTGTTATACTCGTTATTCTTTTAATTCCCAAAGATTTAAAAATTTATTTTATAGATGTTGGGCAAGGAGATAGTACGCTTATTATTACGCCAATGAATAAGAAAATATTAATAGATAGTGGGGGACAAGAAAGTGGAACTTTTGATGTAGGAAAAAGTACACTGGTGCCATATCTATTAGATAGAGGAATTAAAACAATTGATTATATATGCATTTCTCACTTTGATTCAGACCATTGTCAAGGGTTTATTTATCTGCTAAACAACTTGAAAGTTAAAAATATAATTTTTGCAAAACAACCTGAAGATTCTCAAAATTTAAAAGAAATCTTGAAAATTGTAAAAGAAAAGAAAATAAATGTAATCGAAGTTAAAATGAAAGATAAAATTATTTTAGAAAAAGATATTACAATACAAATTTTATGGCCTAATGTAAATAATTATATAACAGAAAATATTTTAAATAATAATTCTATGGTATGCAAGTTTTGCTATAAAAATTTTTCTATTTTATTTACCGGAGATATAGAAGAGAGCGCTGAAAAAGAAATCTTGCAAATTTATAAAAATACTAATTTTCTTAAATCAACTATTCTAAAAGTAGCACATCACGGTTCTAAAACTTCAAGTACAGAGGATTTTTTAAAAGCTGTTAGTCCACAAATAGCATTAATAGGAGTTGGGAAAAATAATAAATTTGGTCATCCAAACGATAATATTTTAGAAAGATTGCAATTTATCCGGAGCTAAAATATATAGAACAGATATAAATGGAGAAATAAATATAAAAATAAATCATTATGGGAAAATAAAAATAGATAAAATGTATTGAAAAAAATTTTTTTTATAGATATAATTTTAGAAAAGATAAAATTATAAAGGAAAAATAAAAAATATGGAAAGTAAGGATTTACAACCGGTAAAATTAGGTTTTTTTCAAAAACTAAGAAAGAACTTTTATTTAAGAGGAATGAATTTAAAAAAGGCGGCTAATTATACAAAATTACCTCCTTATTTAATGACGAATTCAGAGGTAATAGAGGCTGTTGTAGATGCTAATCCAACATTAATTAATGAGATTCCAGCGGGAAATATACAATCACTTGTGGAAAAAAATCCGGAATTAATGGAACAAATTTCAAGTTTTGATAAAAAAACCAAAATAATAAATAATAATCCACAGTTGGGAATTTATCTTAATCAAGATGAACTTTACACTCTTGTATTTAATAGATTTATTCATATAGATAGAAGCTTTATTGAACATTTACCACCAAAAGTTCAATATCAATTACTTTCTAATGCAAGTGTAGAATATAAAGATGCAGCTTCTGGAATAAAAACATATTCTTCTAGTGCCTCTTTACATTTAGAAGAATTTTCAGAAGATTTAATTATACAATATGCACTTGCCGAAGAAAAAAGGCCCAAAACGGATGATAGAGATACATCTAAATTATTGAATATGGATCTAACAAGGCTTTCACCAGAAACACAAATGAAACTTCTTTATATAAACAATAAATATGCATCATCTAAGATTTCACCAGAAGTAATAGAAGATTTTGTTGGTGATAATCCATTATTATTTGACTTGCTTCCAGAAAATGTACGAAAACAAAAAATAATAGAAAATCCATCTATTGTAAAAACTTTACCTAAAACAATACAATGGGAAGAATATTTATTAAGTCCTGATATGCATCCTATTGCAAGAAATGCATTAGAATATGATGCAGTAAGATTTAATATTAAAGAATATTCGTCACCTGAAGATGCTAAAAATGATTTTATTAAAAGAAGATATAATACAAGAAGTGCCAACCCAGTACATCCTTATAAAGTAAGTGATATAAAAAATAATGAATTTCTTTGTGAGATGGGAAAATTTGATCCAACCTTTATGGAATTTTCAGATTCTTGTCCTGACCCTGCTAAAAGAAATAAGCAATTGTTGGAAAGTATACAAGAGTATGTAAAAAATAAAAATCAAAATAGCCCAATAATTCCGGCTTTAGAAGAAGCATATCAAAAAAAGGATTACAAACAATTAAATCATTTAGTAAAATTAGTTATGAATGATGATGTTATGGAAAAAGTTTCTTCTGAGGAATTATTAGATTATGCAAAAAAACCAACACATCAAAAGCTAGTTGAAATTATAAGACAAACTTATGGAGATAAATCTGCACAAATATTAGAAGATAGACCTAGAATAACAATAGATGAAATTCCTAATACTTATATTTTTCACCCTGATATTATACAAGAATTTAATATTGGTGCAGTACACGCTACTCTATCTTATCGAATGAATGCTTCTTCAGAATTTTCTGAACTTGCACGTTATCCAGAGAAAATGAAGGAATATAGAGAGTTTTCAAAAATAACAGATGGATTTTTTGAAGATACAGCTATTGATTTAGATAGAAAATTAGTTGCATTTGAATATTCAAAAGAATTATTAGGGCAAATACCTGATGTAACTAAACTTACAGATGCGCAAAAGGAAAATTTATATTTAGCAATCAATGATATAGTAACAACGAAGGAACAAGTAGTTTTACCATTTCCAACATCTATTCAAGAATTAAATACTTATAAATCACAAAGAGCAAGAATTTATGATGAAGCAATTGCAAAAACAAGCGATTCAACGAAAATTAAAAATTATATTTGCCAAAGATTTATGGGTATGGATTATACTAGAGAGGATGCTAATAAAAATTTATCTGAAAATACAGCAGCAGATATGTGCAGATTTTATAATATAAAGGGGTTCGTAAATGCCAAAGAAACTTTAGAAAGTGGCAATTTCACACAAGACGATTTAGATGCATTAGAAGCAATGGATATTATTTCTAGCACAGAAGATGTTCCCGCTTTAAAAGATATTGCAAGTTCATTATCAGAAAATGAAAGTATAATAAATAACACTAGATATCAAAATTTAAGTAGACGAGTTCCTAGACAATATGCTCAAGAAATGATTAATCAGTTAATCAGCCCTGAAAAAGCAGAATCAATGCTACAACAGGGAATGCCAGGAATTTCAATAAGAGAAAACGATGATATAAAAATAATTACCCTAGATGGAGCAGATTTCTTCGCTTATGTAACTAATCCTTATTTAGGAAATTCTGGATTGGATGGAAGCTTACATAATATTGGATTAGAAACTGATGAAGTTGATAAAATATGGAAGGAATTTGAAAATGGTGTATCAACTTGGTCTGGATGTGCTATAAGCCAAGACGAAGCAAAATGCACAATTGCACAAAATCAAATGGGATTTGGATTTTCGAACATCGATTCTAGTCAAATTGTTGCTATGAGTGCAACAGATGCAAGACTTTCTCATAATTCACGTGAATTGAATGCAAATACAACAGGTAATTTTGTAGAATTCAATTATTCATCAGAATTTATGAATAAGACAGCTAAAAGATTAGAAGGCGATGATCCATATCGTGATTCAACTCATAAATATAATGAAATTGCGTCACAAAGAAGAGTACAGAAGTTGTCAGAAATTCAGCCTAATACTTATGGTGGAAAAACTATGCCAGATTATATATATACCTATGGAAAAAATTCTGGTGAAAATGGAATACAATTAGCAAAAAAATTTGGATTAAAATATATAATAGAGTATAATGAAGAAGCATATATGAAAAGAACAGCAGAAAAAGAAAGAAAAGAGGCAACTATTCAGCAAAGGGAAGATAGCAATTTTATGAAAGGACTAAAAAACATAAGCCAAGGAGAAGAAAGATGAAAAAAGATGATAAAGAGTCTTTGAACAAATTAATTATTCAAATAGAAAAGGCATTAGAAAAAAATAAAGATAAAGAAAGTGTAAAAGAGTCTTACCAAAGAATAGAGGCATTGAAGAAAAAAAGAAATTTATAAGTTACAAAGAAATTCATTCTTTTTGCATAAATTTTGCTTTTTTAGTAAATAATACAAAGTATAGAAAATGCAAAAAGGATGGATGAATTTGAAAAAGATATTAATAATAGTAGGTATTATTTTAATTATTTTACTTGGCGTATATTTTGGAAGTAACATATATAAAAACTCTGAACAGAGTAATACAAATTCTAATAATACATTCTTAAATTCAGCTAATAATATGGTACAGGAAAATCTTGAAATATCTAGCTTGCAAGCTTCTATAGAAGAAGAAAAAACAACACCAAATACTTTGATTATTTATAAAACATATTATACAAAATGCAAACACTATATACAGGAATATAAAGACATAGATGCTTCAATGGTAAACTGTACAGAAGCGGAATTAAAAGAAAGATGTAGAGAAGAAGGGTGGAAAATAGAAGAATTTTCACCACAAGAAATTGTAATGACTAAAGAAGAAGAAAAATTTTGTAACCAACATTATAAGTTAAAGTTAGAAAATCAAGTAATTGTTGTTTATACAGTAGATGAAGATGGAAGAGAAGTGGAATATGAGCAAACCGGAATTACAACAGAGTATTTAACTCAAGAAGATATATTAAAACTTACAACTGGAATAATGGTATATGGTATGGAAAATCTTACAAGCACAATAGAAGATTATGAATAAATTAAAAATGGCAGACTTTAAGTCTGCCATTTTAATATTATATTTATTATTTTTCTATTGTTTCATTTAATTTTAAAGTTTCCTTTTTTAAATATCCCTGTGTATAGAATTTTTTAAAATACATTATAAGTGAAAATATAGTCATTGCAACAGCTACATAGTATAAAATTAAAGTATAAGAATTATCTATATTAAATTCACTTAATATCATAGATACGATAATTGCTAAATAGAATAAAACTGTTGCTAGTTTTCCATACCATTTACTTGAAACAACTAACTCTTTTCCATATAAGAAAGAGGCACCTGCAACCATAATTGCTTCTTTTAGTAAAACAATTATTAAAATCCATAATGGAATAATAGATTTTATAACTAATGTTCCTAAAAGAGATAACTGTGTAACTTTATCTGCTAAAGGATCAATTAATTTACCGAAAATTTGTAACAAAATTAAACTTTCTTGCAATCATACCATCGAGTACATCAGTTAATCCTGAGATGCAGATAAAAACAATAGCTATTATATAGGAATCATTAATTAAATAATAAACCGCAAAGGGAATTAAGAAAAACCTTAAAACTGTAAGAATATTTGGTATATATTTTAACATATTATTCCTCCGCCTTAAAAATAAACTCATTATTTTTAGCATCAATTTCGACTTTTTGACCATCTTGAATTTCTTTTCTTAATATTTTTTCTGAAAGCTCATCTTCAATATATCTTTGAATAGCTCTTCTTAATGGTCTTGCTCCATATTTTAAATCTGTTCCTTTTTCTAATAATAGATGTTTAGCATTTTCTGTTACATTTAAAGTAATATTTTTATCTGCTAAAGCTTTTGTAGTATCTTGTAGCATTAAATTTATAATTTGTAATAATTCATCTTTGTTTAAGCTATTGAATACAACAATTTCATCTACTCTATTTAAGAATTCAGGTCTAAAAACATCTTTTAAGCTGTCTAATATTTTCTGCTGATTCATAACTTGGCTATTTCCAAAACCAATAGAATTATTATTTAAGTTAGAACCTGCATTAGATGTCATAATAATAATAGTATTTTCAAAACTTACAGTATTACCTTGAGAATCAGTTAATTTTCCATCATCTAATACTTGAAGTAAAATGTTAAATACATCTGGATGTGCTTTTTCTATTTCATCTAGTAATAAAATAGAATAAGGTTTTCTTTTTACCTTTTCAGTAAGTTGACCAGCATCATCATATCCAACATAACCTGGAGGAGATCCAATTAATTTAGAAGTAGAATGCTTTTCCATATATTCGGACATATCAATACGTATAATAGCATCTTCATCACCAAACATCTCATAGGCTAAGCTTTTTGCAAGCCAAGTTTTACCCACACCTGTTGGTCCAACAAATATAAATGATGGTGGCCTTTTAGTAGATTTTAACCCAGCTCTATTTCTTCTGATAGCACGACTTACAGCTTCAATAGCATTATTTTGCCCAATAATTCTTCTATGAAGATTTGCTTCCAAGTTTAATAGCTTATCTGTTTCAGCTTCAGTTATTTTCTTAACAGGGATTTTAGTCCAATTTTCAATTACGGTTGCAATATCTTCTACTGTAATATTTGGCAATCTTATTTTCTTACTTAAATTATCTATGTCCTCAATTAATTGACATTCTCTTGTTTTTAAATCAGCAGCTTTTTGGTAATCTTCAGTAGAGTCTGCTTGAGCTGCTTCTTCTTTTTGAGCCTGAACAGATTTTAATTCATTCTTTAATACTTCCAACTTAAATAATTCCACATTATCAAGATTTTTTCTAGAACAAGCTTCATCAAGAATATCAATAGCTTTATCTGGTAAAAATCTATCGTGAATATATTTCTCAGACATAATAACAGTTTTTTTAATAACATCAGTAGAAATTCTTACTTTATGATAATCTTCATAATATTTTTTAATTCCATCTAATATTGCAACAGAATCATCAATAGTTGGTTCTTCAACTAAAACACTTTGAAATCTACGTTCTAATGCGGAATCTTTTTCAATATATTTTCTATATTCCCTTAAAGTAGTAGTACCAATTAATTGAATTTCACCATTAGCAAGAGAAGGCTTTAAAATATTAGCTGCACTCATAGAATTTTCAGAATCTCCAGCGCCGATAATATTATGAATTTCGTCTATAACTAATATAATATTTCCTAAAGATTTGCATTCATCAATAATTGCCTTCATTCTTCCTTCAAATTGTCCTCTAAATTGTGTACCTGCAACAACGGCAGTCATATCTAATAAATAAACTTCTTTATTTAATAATTTTGCAGGAACATTAGAACTAGCAATTTTACAAGCTAATCCTTGTGCAATCGCTGTTTTACCAACACCAGGTTCACCTATTAAACAAGGGTTATTTTTAGTACGTCTATTTAAAATTTGAATAACTCTATTAATTTCTTTTTCTCTTCCAATTACAGTATCAAGTTGATTATTTTTTGCTTTTAAAGTTAAATTAGTTCCATAAGTGTCTAGAAATTTCTTCTTTTTATCTTTTGGCTTTTTCTCAACTTTTACTCTTTTATTTCCGCTATTCATTTCTTGGCTTTCTTCAGAACCTGGAGCTCCGCCGAACATACCAAAAATAGAACCAATTGGAATTCCGCCTTCTTCGCCTAATTCGTCCATATTTATATTTTCACCATTTAAGCTATTGGTTAAATCCTTAAAGATTACGCTAAACTGTGAAGCCATTTTATCTAAATTCATAGTATTTATATTATTTGTATTATTTGTTGTATTGTTAGATGAATTATCTAATATAATTCCCTTTTCTTTGGCACAATTATTACAATAACCAACAAGATGATTTTTATCTTCTTTTGTTGGTTCATTGATAAAAATTGTAGCCTGATTTTTTTTGCATTTTGAACATAACATATAAGTATCTCCTTTTATATTTTCTCTAAGTATAATAATACACCAAAATGCATTGATAGTCAATAGAAAAAGACGATTTATCTTACGGAAAATAACAAAATGAATATTGATATTTTTCTATATTAGTTATATAATAAACAAAAAATATTTGAAAAAAAATATCACACGTGCTATAATCAAATTATTATTAAAAATGGAGAAAGTAGTATGAAATTAAATGGAAGAAAAATATTCTTAATTACTGTTTTAGCAATTTGCGTAATTGCAATTAATTTAGCAGTATATTTTCAAATTACACAAAAGCCAAAAGATAAAGGAGAAGATGATGCTGTAAACATAGATACAATAATGCTTACAGAGAATTTCAATAACATTTTTGATAATCAATTAAATTTACAAAACAATGAAATAAATGTAAACAAAGTTGATTTTAATAAGGAAGTAGTTTATACAAGTTATGCTAATAATAAAGCAGCAGGAAATACATCAGAATTCAATGTTAACATACCTTGCCTAAACATTCAAAATGAAGTTGCTCAAACGATTAATAATGAAATAAATTCTATATTTTATCAAAAGGCAGAAGATGTTTTAAGAAGCGGAGAGCAAAATACGAATTATAATGTGAACTATAAAGCATATATAAATGATAATATTTTATCTCTTATTATTAAAGCAACTTTAAAAGAAGGAAATAATCCGCAAAGAGTAATTATAAAAACATATAATTATAACTTATCTTCTAATAGTAATTTAGGAATAAGAGAAATACTAGAGTATAGAAAAATATCTACGGGTTATGCCCAAAGCAAAATAAAAGAAGCAATACAACTTGCAAGTGAAGAAGCTACAAGATACAAAGAATTAGGATATAATATGTACCTAAGAAATGTAAATAATGAGATGTATTTATTAGAAAATACATCAGTGTATTTCATAGGCGAAGGGAAAGCAGTTTACATTCTTTACCCTTATGGAAATTCAAATTATACATCAGAACTAGATATTGTAGTAATATAAGTGGAAAGGAATAGTATATAATGATGCAAAAAGGATTAAAAATAATAGGAGTAATTTTTTGTATATTTATGATTATTATACCAGTTTATGCTAATAGTGAATATACAAATATAGAAGCAAAAGTAGTTGAAAATAATGGAAAAAAAGAAATAAAGCAAGATAATGATGTAGTAAAAGAAGTTCAAGATGTTACTATTAGAATTCTTGAAGGCGATTATGAAAATGAAGAACATAATGTAGAATATGTTTTATCTGAAAACAAGGAAAATGAAAACTCAAAAGATGAATTGTCAAAAGATAATCGTGTTCTAGTAAATATTGAGGAAGAAGAGGGAGAAATTAGCTCTATTACTATTCAAGAAATTGTAAGAACAAATGATTTATGGTTACCACTTGCTGTTTTGATAGTATTATTATTGCTAATCGGAGGAAAAAAAGGAATAAAACCAATAATCATTTGTGCTCTTGTTTTTCTTATTATATTTTTTGTGTTTTTTGGTGGATTATCAAAAGGCTGGAATTCTGTATTAATGTCAATTATTACAGCTGTAGCAATTAATATAGTAGTTTCTATTGGATTAAATGGAATTGGAAATAAATCATTTATAGTAGCTTTGTCTTCAACAATTGAAGCATTAATTTGTGGAGCAATAGCACTAGGATATTTTAAACTTACAAAATTATCTGGAGAAATACTAAATATTTCTATTTTCAAACTTGCATTTAATATAAAAGAATTGCTTTATTCAGGTGCTATTTTATCTTCTTGTGGATTTTCTTTATATATTTCAACGCAAATTGCAAATTATTTGGAAAGTCTAAAAAAAGAAGATAAAAATACAACTTGGAAGCAATTATTCAAATTAGGTTTAAAAGAGGGAATAGAAAAGGTTACTAATATTATTTATATTCCAATGTTATTATACTTATGTAGTGCAATTACATTAATGGTAGTAGAAATTGAAAATTCAATTAATAATGAAACAATGATTATTATGATTTCTTATTTAATAAATGTTTGCATTGGAGCAGTTATTATAGTACCAATTATTTCTTTCCTATATGCATTCTTAAATAGAAACAAAATATTTTATAAAATGAAATCAGATAATATTATAGAAGGACAAAGAAGTTTAAAGTTATAAATTAAAAAAGAAAAGCGGCTATAACCGCTTTTTCTTTTTCTAAATATAAATCTAAAATTATTGTTCTTGTAATGTTAAAGTAATTTCTTGTTCTTTACCATCTCTGTTAATTTTTAAAGTAATCTTATCTCCAATTTTGTGTGTATTTTTAATTTCATTTAATTTGTCCATACTTTTAACTTCTGTTCCATCAACAGCAATAATCACATCACCAATTTTTAAACCTGCTTTTTCTGCTGCGGAAAAGTTTTCTATAGATTTTACATAAACACCTTCTACAAGATTATATTTTTTAGCAGTAGAAGCATCAATATCTTGACCAGAAATACCAATAAAAGGTCTTGAAATTTTTCCTTTTGTTTTTAATTCTTCATATACAGGTAAAGTAGAATTAATAGGAATAGCAAATCCAATTCCTTCAACACCTGTACCAGAAAGTTTTAATGTATTTATACCAATTACTTTTCCGTCTGCATTTACTAAAGCTCCTCCACTGTTACCAGAATTAATAGCGGCATCTGTTTGAATTAAGTTATAATTTGTTCCAGTTTCAGAATCTTGTACTTCTCTATTTTTAGCGCTTATAACTCCACAAGAAATACTACTTTGTAATCCTAAAGGATTTCCAATTGCCATTGCAAATTCTCCAATTTGAACTGAATCTGAATCTCCAAGTTCAGCAGCAACTAAATCATTTTTATCTATTTTAATAACTGCCAAATCAGTTTGAGAATCGCTTCCAACAACTGTAGCTGTATATTCGTTATCATCGTTATATAATTTTACCTTTACGCTAGTTGCTTCTGTAATTTGATAATAAGAAGATGAACTAGAAGAATTAACTACGTGGTTATTTGTTAAAATATATCCATCAGAACTTACGATGATTCCAGAACCAGAAGCGTGTGCGGTTGAAGTACCGCCAAATCCAAATGCTGAACTAACGTTATATTCTACTGTTATTCCAACAATAGAAGGTAACACCTTATTTGCAACTGCAATAGATGTATCAGAATATTTTGTTAAAGAAACATTTTGAGAAACAGGACCTTGTGTAATTGTTAGACCATTATTTGTATATGTGGTGTTAGAAGTTAATATTTTATTTCGAATATTTGGTGTTCCAAAACATATTCCTATTACTAAGAACGTTCCTAAAGCACTAGAACAAAAAGGAACAAAAGCGCTTTTGAAAAAACTAGGTTTCTTTTCTTCATTTACTGTACTAGAGTACACTTTATATGTACTTTCATTTGGTTTATCATCCATTATAAAACCCTCCTTTAAATATGTATGATATTAATATAACCTAAATTATATTTATCATACAATAGATTTGTGAAAAAAATGTGAAAAAAATATAAAAATTAAAAGAATCACATTTAATTTTGATACTAAAAAATGGTTTAACGAGATTGCTATTTTACTTTTTTTTAGCTATAATATAAAGTATTAAAAAAGTGGTATTAAATGAGGTAAAGAATATGAAAGAAAAAGAGCAACAAAGATTAGAAAAATTAAAAGAAATTGAAACAATATGGCGTAAAAAAGGAATGAAAAATATATGTGGTATAGATGAAGCGGGACGTGGCCCTTTAGCTGGTCCGGTAGTGGTGGCTGCAGTCATTATGCCGGAAGATTCAATGATAGAAGGAGTAAATGATTCTAAAAAAGTTTCAGAAAAGAAGAGAGAAAAACTTTTTGAAGAAATCACTTCTCAAGCAATAACATATGGTGTTGGCATTGTTGACCAAAAGGAGATAGATGAAATTAATATTTTAAATGCTACAAAAAAAGGACTAACAAAAGCACTTACAGAATTATCACAAAAGCCAGATATTATTTTGGTAGACGCCTTAACAGGAATTGATACTTTAGGAGTTCCATATCAATCCATTATAAAAGGAGACGCTAAGAGCTATTCAATAGCGGCAGCATCCATTATAGCAAAAGTAACTAGGGATAGAATTATGCGAAGTTGGGACGAAGTTTATCCAGAATACGGTTTTGAAAAACATAAAGGATATGGAACTGCTGCGCATATTCAAGCAATTAAAGAAAATGGAATTTGCCCATTACATAGAAAGACGTTTGTTAAAAATTTTACATCACTGTAAATATATGTTATAATAAAAGTATACTGGGAAAACCAGAAAAATTTAAAGGAGGAACTTTCAATGGCGTTTAAGTACAACGCAACCGTTGCTCAAAGAGTCTTGCAAGAAGCAATGTACTATGTGCAACACC
This sequence comes from uncultured Clostridia bacterium, assembly GCA_947594065.1. Classification (GTDB taxonomy): domain Bacteria; phylum Bacillota; class Clostridia; order TANB77; family CAG-508; genus HGM13634. Next base: position 23,117 of record CANQDX010000009.1, on the reverse strand, counting down.
AAACAACAATCCGGGAAACAGCAAAAAAGTTTAACACTTCTAGAACCACGCTTCACAATGACCTAACGAAAAAGCTGCCAGTGATTCATTATACCTTATATCTGGAGGTAAGAGAATTAATTGGTAAAAACACAGTTGAAAGAGCACGGCGTGGAGGAAAAGCTCCTCGTAGAAAGATCAGAAAGTGAATCCAAAAGAGAGCAAGTAATTTACTTAGCTCTCTTTTTAAAAATATATTATAGTAATAAATACTGAAAATAAGAACAATGATAAATAATAAAAAAGGTATAAAAACTTGCTAGAATTGCTTGTAATAATTTTCCTAAAATATATGGCTTAATGGAAATATCAGACTTAGAGATAATACTCATTACTTGTAGCAAGATGGAAATTCCACCAAAACCAAGTAAAAATGCACATATAATAACATTAATTGCAAGATTTCTATTAACAACAATTGAAACAGCTGTTACACCGTTTGTTAATTCTAAAATGCCATTTAGAATAGGAACAATAAATTCTGTATTAATACCTATAAGCTGAAAGGCAGGCATAAAAAAGATATTTAATAAATGCAAAATATATGTTTTTTGTAATATAGATAAAATAATACCAAACAGCACAATAAATCCACCTATTAAAACAACGGAATGAATAGCGGACAAAATACTTTCAGATAATACTTCACCTAAAGAATGAAACGATACAGCATCATTAATTACTTCTACATTTCTTTTTCTACCATCATTTCTTTTCCAAAATCGAAATAAAATGCCAACACTAATACAAGAAAGAATATGAGTAAATAAAAGGAGAATTCCAATAGCTGTATCATAAAATAAAGTAATGCCAACAGTACCTAATATAAATAGAGGGCCAGAATTATTGGTAAAGGTAAGCAATCGTTCTGCTTCTTCTTTTGTACATAAATTTTGTTTTCTAAAATTTGTTACAATTTTTGCACCAACAGGATAACCGCTAACGATTCCCATTAAAAGAGCATAAGCACCAACACCAGGTACATTAAACAAAGGTCGCATTATTTTATGAAAAAAATTTCCAATTATATTTGGAATATTAGTATGATTGAGCAATTCAGTTGCTATAAAAAATGGCAGTAAAGAAGGAATAACATTATTTACCCAAATAGATAGTGAGTTTTTAACAGCTGATATATTAGATTTAGAAAATAGAATTAAGCATATAGTAAAACATAAAAAAAGAATAGGTATTAGATTTCTTTTTAAATTTATAAACCACGATCTCATTTTATCACCTCGCGCCACTCTACAATTTTATAAAAAAACAAAACTGAAAACTCTTGTAATATATATGCATTTGTGATATATTTAATTCATAATGAAATAATGAAGGGAGAATAAAATATGAAAATAGCAATCGGAGCAGATCACGGTGGATATAAGCTAAAAGAAGAAATAAAAAAATATTTAGAAGATAAACAAATAGAATACAAAGATTTTGGAACTTTTTCAGAAGAAAGAGTAGATTATCCTGTTATCGCAAAAGAAGTTTGCAAAAGTGTTCAAAATAAACAAGCAGACTTAGGAATTATTATTTGCAAAACAGGTTATGGAATGTCAATTGTAGCTAATAAATTTAAAGGAATTAGATGTGCTGCTTGTTATAACGAGCAATCTGCAAAATTTGCAAAAGCACATAATAATATAAATGTACTTGCATTAGGAGCAGAGTATGTTTCAACCAATGAAGCAATATGTATATTAAGAATGATACTAGCAACAGAGTTTGAAGGAGAAAGACACAATATAAGATTAAAAATGATAGAAGAAATTGAAAAAGAAAATATGAAATAATAGGAGGACTTATTATGTGGGGAGATATAGCAATTGCATTTGTATTGGCTTTTATAACCACATTTGTCATTACACCTTATACCATTAAATTGGCTAGAAAGCTAGGAGCAGTAGATACTCCAAAAGATAGTAGAAGAGTAAACAAAGTTACAATGCCAAGATTAGGCGGACTTGCTATTATAGCTGGATTTGCAGTATCTATTATATATTTATTAATTGTCTTAAGCATTGAACATAGTATTAATTTACTAGAAGATAACAATCATATAAAATTATTAGGTTTTTTAATAGGTGGACTTATTATTTCAATTGTTTGTTTTATAGATGATTTAAAAGATTTGCCACCATTAGTAAAACTAGCAGCTCAATTAACCGCTGCCATTATAGTTGTTTTATTTGGACTAAAAATAGAAAATATTAATATTCCTTTTTTATATAAAATAGGACTTCCTAATATTTTTTCTATTGTTTTAACGATAGGATGGATTGTAGGTATTACAAATGCTATTAATTTAATTGATGGATTAGACGGGTTATCTTCTGGAATAGCTTTAATATCTTGTATATCTATGTTAATTATATTTGCATTAAATGAATCACCAATTATTGCAATTTTATTAATTACAGCTTTAGCAGGAGCATTAAGTGGATTTTTACCTTTTAATTTTAATCCAGCAAAAACTTTTATGGGAGATGCTGGTTCAAATTTTTTGGGCTATTGTTTGGCTGTAATTTCTATATTTGGCGTTGCTAAAACATATACTCTAGTAGTTGTTGTTGCTCCACTTATTGTTTTAGGACTCCCGGTGGTAGATACTATTGTTGCTATAGTTAGAAGAACCATAAAAGGAAAATCAATTAAAGCAATTATGAAACCGGATAAAGAGCATTTGCATCATACATTATTAAAATTGGGATTTACTCAAAGAGAAGCTGTTTTTATTATGTATGCGATTACTGCTGCATTAGGACTGTTTACTATTGTGTTATTAGAAAGTGGAGTATGGAAAGCTCTATCTTTCTTATTAATGATTATTGCAATTTTAGCAATAGGATTTAGAAATTTTGAGAAAGAAAAAGAAGAAAAACTGTAATTTGTCGCTTAAATTAAAAAATGGAGGTAATTAATATGGTAGATTTAAAAAAATTACAAAAAGAAATATATCAAAACAAAGTAGATAAAGGATTTAATGTAACAGATATTAATCAAGAATTTTGTTTGGCTTATGGAGAAATTGCTGAAGCCTATGATGCTTGGGAAAAAAAGAAAGAAGATTTAGGAGAAGAATTAGCAGATGTTGCTATATATTTATTAGGAATATCAGAAATATTAGGAATAAATTTAGAAGATGAAATACAGAAAAAAGTTTATAAAAATTCTAAAAGAGAATATAAAGTAATAAATGGTGTAAATATAAGAGTTAAAGAATTTGATGTTGAATCCAAAAAGTAATTTCAGCGTTAAATTACAATTTATAAAGGAAAGCAGAAAGGAGAAATTGCAAAATGAATAAAAAAAGAAGTTTAACAGGAGATAGACCAACTGGAAAACTACATATTGGACACTACTTTGGTTCATTGCAAAATAGAGTAAAAATGCAAGAAGATGAAAACCTAGAAAGGTTTGTTATGATTGCAGACGTTCAAGCTTTAACAGACAACTTTAACGAACCACAAAAAGTTAGAAACAACGTATATGAAGTATTAAAAGATTATTTAGCTGTTGGAATTGATCCAAATAAAACCACTATATTTTTGCAATCTATGATACCAGAAATTGCAGAATTAACTGTGTTTTATTCTAACTTGGTAACAATAGCTAGATTACAAAGAAATCCAACTGTGAAAACCGAAATAGCACAAAAAAAGGAACTATTTGGTGAGAGCGTAACCTATGGATTTTTAGGATACCCAATTAGCCAAGCTGCAGATATTACTGCTTTTGGAGGAGAACTAATACCAGTAGGAGAAGACCAAGAACCAGTAATTGAACAATGTAGAGAAATAGTAAGAAAGTTTAATAGTATATATGGAGATGTATTAAAAGAACCAGAAGCAGTATTTAGCAAGGAAAAGAGAATAAAAGGATTAGATGGAAATGATAAAATGGGAAAATCATTAGGAAATGCTATTTATTTATCAGACACAGATGAAGAAATAACAAAGAAAGTAATGGGAGCATTAACAGATCCAGGAAGAATAAAAAAAGATGATCCAGGTAATCCTAATATTTGTATGGTTGCTTATTATCATAACTTATTCAGTAAAGGTGAAGTAAAGGAAATTTGCGAAGAATGTAAGGCAGGAAAAAGAGGATGTGTAGCTTGTAAAAAACAATTAATAGAAAATATAATTAAAGAGCTTAATCCAATTAGAGAAAAAAGAAAATATTACGAAGAAAGACCAGAAGAATTGAAAAGAATTTTAATGGAAGGAACAAAAAAAGCACAAGCAGAAGCAAGAAAAACAATGGAGAAAGTAAAAAAGGCAATGAAATTAGACTATTAAAACAAATCGTTTTTGATTTGTTTAAAAAATGTGTAAAATGGGAGATAAGAATATGTTCATTGATTACGTGAAAATTATAGCAAAATCAGGAAATGGCGGAGATGGAGCCATTTCTTTTAGGCGTGAAAAATATGTAGCAGCAGGAGGCCCAGATGGTGGCGATGGTGGACGAGGTGGAAGTATTTATTTTACTGTAGATTCAGATATGAATACCTTACTTGATTTTAGATTCAAAAGAAAATTTAAAGCAGAAGACGGAAAAAATGGAGAAGGTGGACATAGATATGGAAAAAGCGGAGAGGATTTATATATTAAAGTTCCAGCAGGTACTATCGTAAAAGATGCACAAAATCGGAAAAGTTGTTGTAGATCTTTCAAAGGAGGGACAAACTGAACTTGTTTTACCAGGAGGACGTGGCGGAAAAGGAAATAGCCATTTTGCAACATCTACCAGACAAGCTCCAAGATTTGCAAGAGATGGAGAAAAGGGAATTGAAAAAGAGTTTATTTTAGAGCTGAAACTTCTAGCCGATGTTGGTCTTTTAGGTTTCCCAAATGTAGGAAAGTCAACATTTATTTCCAAAGTAACATCTGCAAAACCTAAAATAGCAGATTATCATTTTACAACTTTAGTACCAAATTTAGGTGTGGTAAAAGGAGAATATGGAGATAGTTTTGTAATAGCAGATATTCCTGGAATTATAGAAGGAGCAAGTGAAGGCACAGGACTTGGAATTCAATTTTTAAGACATATAGAAAGAACCAGACTATTACTACATTTTTTAGATATATCAGGAACAGAAGGAAGAAATCCAGTAGAAGATTTTGAAATTATTAATACAGAACTAAAAAAATACAGCGAAAAATTAGCAGATAGAAAACAGATTATTGTTGCCAACAAAGCAGATGCAGCACAGGAAGAATTGTATCAGGCAGTAGCAAAAATGGCGAAAGAAAAAGGTATGGAGTTATTTAAAATATCTGCTGTAACAGGAGAAGGAATTAACGAATTAATGCAGAGAGTGTCTGCACTTTTAAAAGAGCTACCAAAAGAAGAATTAATTGAGGCATCTGAAGAAAGAGTTGTTTATACTTTAGAAGATGAAGAAGAATTTGAAATTGAAAAAATAGGAGAGGATTATGTTGTTTCTGGTCCAGCTGTAGAAAGGTTAATGGGAAGAGTAAACATTCAAGATAATGAATCAATGTATTATTTCCAAAAACAGCTAACAGAACTAGGAATTGAAGCTAAACTAAAACAAATGGGAATAAAAGAAGGAGATACTGTTAAAATTTTAGACTGGGAATTTGAATGGTATAATTAAAAAATATTTCAAAAATACAAAATTTTGTTTGACATTTTTTTGTTCGTATGATATGATATAGAAGAAAATAATTATAAATATTAGGAGGGTTAAAAAATGGCCAAAAGAGATCCAAATGTTTTAAATAAAAGAGAAAGAGCAATTCTAGATTATATTGAAAAACAAGCAAAAATAAATGGTTATCCACCATCTGTTAGAGAAATTGGAAAAGCTGTTGGATTAAAATCTACTGCAACAGTTCACGGATATTTGGCAAAATTAGAACAGAAAGGATATATTAAAAAAGAATCACAAAAGGGAAGAACATTAAAATTATTAAAGGGTAGCTCAGGAAAGGCTCCAATAGATACCAGCAAAGATTTTTATTCTAATAAAGAAATGGTTGAGGTACCTGTTATTGGAAAGATTACAGCAGGAGCACCAATTTTAGCTGTAGAAAATATAACTGATACATTTCCTATTCCAATTGATTTTGTTGGAAACTGTGAAAGCTTTATGCTTACTGTAAGAGGAGAAAGTATGATTGAAGCTGGAATATTAGATGGTGACTATATTTTAGTAAAGAAACAAAATACAGCTAACAATGGAGATATTGTTGTTGCATTAATAGAAGATGAAGCCACAGTAAAAACTTTTTATAAGGAAAAAGACCATATTCGTTTGCAACCAGAAAATTCTACAATGGATCCAATTATTGTTCCAGACTGCAAAATACTTGGAAAAGTTGGCGGAGTATTTAGAAAAATGTAGATAGCTAGTTACATACAAGAAAAGTAAAACTCGGAAGAATATAACTTCCGAGTTTTTGTATAGAACATATTATCTTTTTGAAAATTGTGGTGCACGTCTTGCTTTTTTAAGACCGTATTTCTTTCTTTCTTTCATTCTTGGATCTCTTGTTAAGAATCCATTTGATTTTAATTCAGCTCTATATTCGCTATTTGCTTCTAGTAATGCTCTTGCAATACCGTGACGAATGGCACCAGCTTGACCTGTAAGACCTCCACCAGTTACTTTTACAATAACATCATATTTAGATAAAGTGTTTGTAGAAACTAAAGGTTGTTTTACAATTACTTTTAAAGTTTCTAATCCTAAATATTCATTTATATCTTTACCATTAATTGTTATTTTTCCAGTTCCTTCTACTAATCTTACTCTAGCAATTGAACTTTTTCTTCTACCTGTTCCATAAAATACTATTTTTTCTGATTTTGCTTTAGGCATTTATTTTTCCTCCTCTTTTTCTATAAGGTCATAAAAAATTTAAATTTTATTTTAAAATGAAATTCTAGGTTGACCTCATTTATATTTTATAATTTTTAAAAGTTCCATACTTCAGGTTTTTGAGCTGTATTTTCGTGCTCATTACCAGCATATACTCTTAATTTCTTTAATTGAGCAGCTCCTAATCTAGTATGTGGAAGCATTCCTTTTACAGCTAACATCATAGCTTTTTCAGGGTTTGTTGCTAACACATCTTTAGCAGAAACTTCTCTCATACCACCAATATATCCAGAATGATGTTTATATGTTTTTTCATTTAATTTATTTCCTGTTAAAACAGCTTGATTGCAATTAAGTATAATTACGTGATCACCAACATCGATATTTGGTGTAAAGGTTGGTTTGTGTTTTCCTCTTAACAATTTAGCAGCTTCTGTTGCAACTCTACCAATAGGTTTATTTGCTGCGTCAATTATATACCATTTGCTTTCTATTTCATTTTTCTTTACACTATATGTAGTATTATTCATAGCAAAAAAATCCTCCATTCATTTTCATTATTAATTATATATATAAACAGTAACTACCGGGGAGAAGCTACTATTTACATAGTTAACTTATAAAATACCCATATATTTTAATATAAAAATAAAAAAAAGTCAATAATTTTCAAGAAAAATATTGACTAAAATAAAAAAATGTTGTATCATATTAATGTTGAAAAGAAGAAGTCAACCACTTCTCACCTTAACTTTAAGTATAGGAAAAGGTAAATAACATATTTATATTATTGTAATATTATATATTTTGTTAGAAGTGGTGGATTGATGTTTTTTAAGTCAATTCATTTTTTTTAGGAGGTGTTAATATAAAACAAGAACTACCAATCAATGAAAGAATAAGGTTTAAAGAAGTTCAAGTAATCGACGAAAATGGACAAAAATTAGGAATAATGTCTTCAGATGCGGCATTAGATATGGCATTTGAAAAGAAATTGGACTTGGTTTTAGTGGCTCCTAATGGAAACCCACCTGTTTGCAAAATTATGAATTATGGAAAACATAAATTTGAGCAAGCGAAAAAAGAAAAAGAAGCAAAGAAAAAGCAAAAAGTTTCAGAAATGAAAGAAATAAGAATTACACCAAATACAGAAGAACACGATTTTAATTTTAAAGTTAAAAATGCGAGAAAGTTTTTAGAGGATGGTTGTAAAGTAAAAATCACAGTTAGATTTAGAGGTAGAGAGCTAAACTATGCAAAAGCGGGTGAAGACTTGCTAAATAAATTCTCTGAGAATCTTGCAGATATTTCTAACGTAGATAAAAAACCTTTATTAGAAGGAAAAAATATGTTTATTATTCTATCTAGTAAAATAGGATAAATTGAAAGGAAGGGTATTAAAAATGGCTAAATTAAAAACAAATAAAGCTGCTAAAAAAAGATACAGCTTAACAGCAACAGGAAAAGTTAAAAGAACAAAATCAAATAGAAGACATCTTTTAGCAAATAAAACTTCTAGACAAAAGAAATCTGGAAAAATACAAAATGCGTATGCTGACAAAACTTGTGAAGCAGGTATTAAAAGACTAATGCCTTACGGTAACTAAAATTTGAATGAAAAACGTCATCTTACGTCGTCAAACAAAGACAAAATACAATTAAATAAAGGAGTGAAAATAAATGGCAAGAGTTAAAACAGCTAAAATTACAAGAAAAAAACATAAAAAAATATTAAAACAAGCAAAAGGATATTATGGTGCAAAAGGTTACAGATTTAGAACTGCTAAACAAGCAGTTATGAAATCTGGAATGTATGCATATATAGGAAGAAAAGATAAGAAAAGTAATTTTAGAAAATTATGGATTGCAAGAATTAATGCAGCTAGTCGTCAAAATGGATTAACATACAGCACATTAATAGCTGGATTAAAAAAAGCAAATGTAACAATTAATAGAAAAATGCTTGCAGAGATTGCTGTAACAGATAGCGAGGCATTTACTAAAATAGCAGATGTTGCAAAAAAAGCATTAAAATAATAAAAAAGAAAATAATTATAAAATAAAAATAAATGTAAACAAAAAATGTGTTTACATTTATTTTTTTACTGTAATATATAAAGCAAAATGTCTTAATTATTGCTTTTTCATTTTAGGTTTTGAAATTAAAGAAGCAATATACCCAAAGAAGATTGCAGCAGCGATTCCGCCTGCGGCTGCTTTTGTTCCACCTATGAAGGCACCTACTAATCCATATTGATCAACTGCTTCTTTTGCACCTTTAGCTAAGTTATATCCGAATCCCGTAAGAGGAACAGTAGCACCAGCACCTGCAAAATCAACTAAATATTGATAAATGCCAAGTCCACCTAAAATGGCTCCTAAAGTAACGAAAATTACTAAAATTCTGGCAGGTGTTAATTTGGTTTTGTCAATTAAAATTTGACCTATAATGCAAATTGCTCCACCTACTAAAAAAGCATATAAAATGTGCATATAGTTTATATTTTGAAAAAATTCTTGCATAAGTTTTCCTTTCTTTTAAATTTCAATTGAAACTGCGTGTGCAATTCCGGGAATAGATTCACCTTGTTGAGAGCTTGTAGCATTGGTTAAAGCACCAGTTGCAATTAATAAAATCTTTTTTAATTTTTTACTTTTTAACTGATCATATAAATAACCAGAAAAAACACTACCACAACAAGCACAACCGCTACCACCAGAATGTGTATCTTGAGATTCTTTATCAAAAATTAATACACCGCAATCATTATAATTAGACCTAATATTAAAACCTTCTTTTTCTGCAAGTTCAATAACAACTTCTTTACCAATGTGCCCTAAGTCACCAGTTATAATTGCATCATAATAGCTTGGTTTTCTATTTGTATCTTTTAAATGTGTAATCAAGGTATCAAGAGCCGCAGGTGCCATTGCAGCACCCATATTATTAGCATCTTTTATTCCCATATCTACTATTTTACCTACAGTAGCATTTGTAATAAAAGGTCCATTACCTGTTTTAGAAATAATGGCACTTCCAGCACCTGTAACTGTCCATTGAGAAGTAGGTGGCCTTTGATTTCCTAATTCTAATGGAAAACGGAACTGCTTTTCTGCACTACAAAAATGACTAGATGCAGCACAAAGACTAGTATTTCCAGCTCCACCTTCTACAAAAATGCTAGAAAGAATTAATCCTTCCACAAAAGTAGAACAAGCACCAAATATTCCTAAAAATGGAATATTCAAATCTCTTAATCCAAAACTAGATGAAATACACTGGTTTAATAAATCACCAGCAAAACAGTAATCTATATTAGAAGATGGCACTCCAGATTTCGCGATAACCATATTAACTGTTTCTTTAATAATTTTACTTTCTGCCTTTTCCCAAGTTTTTTCTCCCCAAAATTCGTCTTCTAAACATTTATCAAAATACTTAGCAAGTGGTCCTTGTGCTTCTTTAGGACCAACAATGCACGCGGTACTGGTAATAGAAGGGGGACAATTAAATTGTATAGTTTGTTTACCAATTTTTTGCATAAACATTATCCTTTCTGTAAATTACTTAAAAATAAAATAAATAATACCAACAACAATTGAACTAGATATTCCATATACAAGTACAGGCCCTGCAACCGTAAACATTTTAGCACCAACACCCATTACATAACCTTCTGACTTATACTCCATTGCAGGAGAAACAATAGAATTTGCAAATCCCGTAATAGGAATTAAGGAACCAGCTCCAGCAAATTTTCCAATCTTATTAAAAATATTTAGACCTGTTAAAAAAGCACTAATTCCAATTAATATGATAGAAACAATTGTGCCAGAAGTTTGAATATCTAATCCTTTAAATTTACAAAACTGGCTAATTAGTTCGCCAATAACACATATTAGTCCACCAACCCAAAAAGCATTAAAACAATTTTTTAAAATAGGTGAGTTAGGGGATTTTTTATCAATATAGTCTTGATATTTCTTTTGTGTATCTTGTGGATTATCCATAAAATAACCTCCTTATATAGTTATTCTGATTTTCTGTCTTCATCAATCATAAAAGTTAAATCTAAATCAACGAAATATTCTGTAATTCTATTATCCGAAATTTTTGCCTTTTGTTCCAAAATTTTAATATCTGAAATATAATCAATTGTTTTGGAAACCTCATTAATTGCTTTTAAAGTAGCATCTTTCCACGATGTATTCGAGATTCCAGTAATCATTAAATGTTTTTGTGTACTCATAAAATCCTCCATTAATGGAAAGCTAAAATGGAAAATAATTTTTTAATTTTCACAATTAACTTTCTATAAAAATTTATATAAATATCATTTCCTTTTTTTTGAAAAAATATACATAAAAATATTGATATTTAAACTCAAAGCAAAAATATTACAAATATATTACAACATAGTTATATTTGTATTACAAATATTTTTTTCTTATTGACTTTTTTCAATAAAATAATAAAATTAATATGAAAAATTTGCAAAAAAATAAAATTTATACAAGTATGAAAATCGACAAATTATTTAAAATAATAATAAAATCAAATGAAGGAGATATAAAAATGGCTAGTTGCCTAGGATTGTATATTGAAAATAACTTAATAAAATATGCAAAGGTTTCAAAAAACAATAATGAAAGCGCTAAAGTGGAATCTTTTGGTGTTAAATTTTATGATAATGTTGAAAGTGCAATTAAGCAAATTATTGAAGAAACATATAGTTTTAAAATCCCAATTAGCATCAATCTTTCAGAGGAAATATATAATAAATTCGAAGTTTTTAGCTTGCTTAGCAAAAAAGACATAGATGGTGTTATTAATTCTGAATTTGAAAATTTATGCTATGATAAAGATGAAAATCCAAACATATATGAAAGTAGATATATAATTGCAAATTCAAATGCTGTACGTAATGAAAAAGTAACTGCCATTCACATTTCAAGTACTAAAGCATCCATTGCACAACAAAAAAATCGCCTTTCAGAATATAAAGTAACAAGTATTGTTCCACTTGGCATCTGCATCCAAAACTTATTAAAAGAAGAAAAGAAAACTGCTTCTTTGATTGTTAATATTGAAAAAAATACAACTATTACAAAAGTTTATAATAATGCAATAGCAGATATTAAAGTTATTCAAACTGGAGCTCACGACATTATAGATAATATAGAAAGAAAAGAAAATTCATATTCAAAAGCATATGAAATATGCAAAAATACAACTATTTACACAGAAAAAGATAAAGACTTACAATATGAAGAAAATGAATATCTTGTAGATATTATGCCAGTATTGTATCAAATTGTTACAGAAGTAAGCAGAATAGCAGAAGAAAGTATAGAAAAAATTGAAAAAGTTTATATAACAGGTACAGGAGCAATAATAAATAATATTGATATTTATTTTCAAGATTATTTAAGAAATATTAGATGTGAAATTTTGAAACCAGCATTTGTTAGTAGCAATTCTAAAATCAATATTAAAGATTATATTGAAGTTAACTCTGCAATATCAATTGCTTTACAAGGACTTGAAAAAAATAACAATATAAACTTTATAAAAGAGTCAAAACTTAAAAAAACATTTTCTTTCTTAAAAATGGATCTATCTAAAGGTAATGGTAACACTGCATCTACAATAATTGATAATTTCATTAATAAATTTAATAAACAGTATTATGCAACAGTTGTAGGATGTGGATTAATTGTTATTGGCTATTTGGTAGGAGCAATTGTTATCAATAATCAGCTTGAAACCAAAATTTCTCAGGCTAATAGTTCAATAGATGAAACCAATACTAGAATGGCACAAATTGAAGAATACAATACTCAATTTAACAGTCAAATAACAGAGTATCAAAGATTAATTAGAAATATAGAAAATATAAATGATGCAAATTCAGAAGACAAAAGATACAGAAACACAATTCCAAATCTGTTAAACAATATTATGGCAGTTATACCAAAAAGTGTTCAATTATCTTCTATAGAAAATACTTCAAATACGCATATTGTTATTAAAGCATACTCAGCAAAATCAGAACAAATTGCATACTTTAAGAAAAAATTAGACGCAGAAGAAATATTAAAAGATGTTGTATCAGATACAGGTGTATTGCAAGGGGGAAGCTTAAGTGTAACAATAGAAGGAGAGTTGCCATGAAAAATAATGTGATAACTGTTATATTTTTATTATTAATTGTTTTATTTTTTACAATGGTATTTTCAGGAATAAAAATTGGAAATTTTCAAATTCTATCTATATCTGAATTAAAAACAAAAAATGATGATCTTGATAGTAAAATTGAAAAAGCCAAAACTTTAACTACTATTGATTATCCGCAAAGTGTTGAAAAATTAGAAGATACTTACGAACAATATAATGTTCAAAAGGATAAATACGATGAACTATCTGGAATGGCAGATGAAGATAGTAGAAAAATGTATGAAACAAAGCAATATGATATAGGCTATATATGGAGAATATTTGGAAAATATGCAACATCACGTAATCTTTCAATAAGTATGGATGTTAAAAAAAGTAGCGGTCAAAATTTATACGATTTGAATTTTACAATTTCAGGACCATATGTAAACACATCTGAATTTATAGCAGAATTAGAGAATAACTCTGATTTGTATTTCAGAATATATAATTTTAAAATGAGTGGAAGTTCAGAAACAGTTACAACTTCATTTACTGTTAAAGATGTTAATATTAATCCATCTACAATAAAATCAGGCACTACTTCAACAAGCAATTTAGATAGTACACAAGAAAATAATAGCAACACAACTGAAAATAATACTGATGTAAATTCCAATAGTACAGGTAATGCGAATAATGTTGATAATCCCGAAAATACTATAACACAGTAAAGGAGATATTATGAAAAGTTTAATTAAAGATATCGCAATTAGCATATTAATTGTAGTTTGTATTTTTCTTATATTATCTGTTATTTTGTATAATAAAATATCTATAAACAAGGTAATTCCAAAATCCGAAGAGTATCAGATATCTAATGAAATGCAAGAAGCATTAAATGATAGTGAGAAAGATGAAGATAAAGAATTTGTAACTACTTATGCTATAGGTGCATCAGACTTAAAAAAATATGAAGCAACAAAAGAATATGTAAAAGGAAAGAAAAATCCATTTGCACCAGAAAGTGAAGAAAATAGTTTAAATTCTAATAATACAACAGGAGATACAGACGAAAACTCATCATCTTCTAATAGATTTTACGAAGATGATGGCACAAAATAGTTTATAATATATTTATTTTTATAAATAAATATATATATATATATTATATTTATAACTTATGAAGGAGGAAAGAAGATGAAGGGACAAAAAGGTATTACATTAGTTGCTTTAATAATTACAATCATTGTATTATTAATACTTGCAGTTGTAGCAATCGCTACTGTAAAAGGTGATGGAATATTAAATCACGCAGGAAACGCAAAAAATGCATACACAGAAGCACAAGGTAACGAAGCAAATATGATGGGTTACTATGAGAATTACTTAAATGGTGCTGTAACAAATTATACTAAATAACAACGACAAATTATTAATAAGCATATGCGTTATGCGATAATGCATATGCTTATTTTCAAAAATACGGAAGGAGAAATATGATATTTTACTTAATATATCATACAAGTTAAATGGAAATTTTTTTATATGTTGTAATATTCATTATAGGAACCTTTTTTGGAAGCTTTTTTACACTTGCTGTATATAGAATCCCCAAAAAAGAAGATATATTAATAAAACATTCATATTGTCCTAATTGCAATCATAAATTAGGCTTTTTTGACTTATTTCCAGTATTTAGCTATTTATTTCTAGGCGGCAAATGCAGATATTGCAAAAATAAAATTAGACCAAGATATTTAATACTTGAATTATTATCAGGTTTTACCTTTTTATTAGTTGCAATTTCAACAAAATTATCTATGTATAATTTTAATAGTATAATTTATACATCTGCATTACTAATTTATATTTCCGTATTGTTCATTATAGCAGGGATTGATAAAGAAAAAGTAACAATACAAAAAGAAGTTATTTTAGTCGGATACACATTAGAAGTTTTATATATAATATATCAATGTATATTAGGAAACAGTAATGTATATCAATATGTTATATATCTTATTTTCTTAATAATACTTTTAATATTATCTAATATAAGTTTAAAAATGATAGCTAAAGAAAAATATTACATTCAAATTTTATATTTATCATTATATATTATTATTTTCTGTGGTAGCAAAAATTATATTTGTACAACCATACTTACATTAATAAATATTTTTATATATAAAGTATTATCTAAGCATAAAAATGAAAAAATACCAGTAGGCTTCTACTTATGTGTAAATAATATACTTATTATAATAATATCTAATATCTTGGTAAATTATATAATTTAGAAGGGAAAGAAAATGAAAATAAAAAAAGCAAATGGTTTTGTTGGAATAGATATGGCTGTTACTCTAGTTGCTATAATGGCATTTTCGGGATTAATTATATCTCTTATGTATTATAATTATCTTTCAAATGTAAAATTAAAGAAAAATGCACTATCAACAATATACTTAACAGAAGTATTTGAAAATGTTGGAATAGCAAATTATGAAGATGTAACACAAGAAAATGTAAATAACCTTATACCAAGTACCCTTGCCAAAGATAACTATGAAATTGATATAAAAGTAGATAATAACCTAAATTTATCACAAAGCAATAATATTGTAAAAAAAATAACAGCAGTTATTTCTTATACAATTAACAACAAAGAATATCAATATACAATGGAAAGGTTAAAAGTAAAGGAGTAGTTATGAAAAACAATAAAGGAATTACCCTAACCGCTTTAGTTATATATATCGCAGTAATGATAATAACACTTGGAATTATTAGCGCAATTATTACTCAATTCTATAAAAACACAAACTCTTTAGAGGCAGATACTGATGAAATATTACAGTTAAATCATTTTAACACATATTTTTTAAAAGAAGTAAAAGCAAAAGGAAATAAAGTAGATAGTGTAAATGATAATTATATTTTATTTTCATCAGGAAACTCATTTTCTTTAGCTAATAAGGAAATACTTTATAATAATATTCCAATCTGTGATAAGGTAAAATCTATAACATTTAAATTAGGAAAAAATGGCGATGGAGTAGATAATACAATTATATATGTGGAAATTATTTTCAATGATTTTACTAAATCTATGAATTATAAATTAGAGGAAATTTATTAGAATAAAGACAAAAATAGAAAGGAATGAAAAGTATGGATAATAGAGGAGTGCCAATAGGCGTTGAACTTGTTAGAAGAGGCATAGTAAGAGAAGAGGATGTTAATAGAGCCATAGAATATCAACAAACCCATAGAAAACAAAAATTGGGAGAAATATTAAGAATTACAAGTGATTGCGACCAAGAAGTCCTAATTAGAGGAATTGCTGATATTTTAGGAGAAAAAGGCATTATATTAACTTATAACGATATAGATTTGAATGTTGAAGACTATATTTCTCTTGATACTGCTAAAGAATGCAAAGCAATACCATTTAGCGTAGAACAAGGAAAAATAAAGGTTTGTTTTGCAGATACTGCTAACAGAGCAAATGTGGAAAAAATTAAACTTTTATTTTTAAATAAAGGTCTAATAATGGAAAAGTATATTACTTTCGAAAGCAATATAAATAACATTTTAGATATGCTAGATGGAAGTGTTGACGGAGATATTAACATAAATGCAGATACAATTAAGTTAGTAGATTCTATAATCAAAACAGCAATGAGCAGAAGAGCAAGTGATATTCACTTTGAACCAATGGAAGATAGATTAAGAGTAAGATATAGAATAGATGGTGAATTATATACAGTTGCAGATATACCAAAAGAAAAACAACCACAGATAATAGGCCGTTTAAAAGCAATATCAAATATGTACCAAGAAAAACAAGAAGATCAAGATGGTAGAATAATTATTTATACAGATTACAATATACGTGTTTCATCACAGAAAAATATTTATGGTGAAAAATTCGTTTTAAGATTATTAAAGAAAAACCAGAATATAAAGGGATTATATGAACTTGGTTTTCCTAAAGATAAAAAAATTCGTGACTGTTTTGAAAAAAGAAACAGTGTTACTGTTATGGGAGCACCTACTGGTGAAGGAAAAACAACTTCTTTATATTCAATAATTAACGACTTAAATAGAGAAGAAGTAAATATTACAACAATTGAAGATCCGGTAGAAATTAGAATAGAAGGATTAAACCAAATTGAAATAGATTCTAAAACAGGTTTTGCATCATCTCTTAGAACAATATTAAGGCAAGATCCAGACATTATATTAGTAGGAGAAATTAGAGATAAGGAAACAGCAGAAATATCTATGCAAGCTGGACAAACAGGTCACTATGTATTATCTACTATCCATACAATAGATGCTGTAGAAGTAATTACTAGGTTAAGAAAACTTGGAATTTCTAACTATGATATAGCTAGTACACTAGCTACAACAGTTTCTCAAAGATTGGTAAGAAGACTATGTCCAAGTTGTAAAAAAGAAAGAGATTTTAACAAAGAAGAACTACAAATTATTAAAAATGTTGAAGAAAAATATAATATAAAATTTGATTTAAATGGTAAAAAAACGTATGATGCAGTTGGATGCCCTAATTGTAATAATGTTGGCTATTTAGACAGAATAGGTATATTTGAAATACTTCAAATTAATGACGAAATTAAAGAATTAATATCTAATGACGAGTCACCAATTAAAATAAAGAAAGAAGCATTAAAATATGGTTACCAACCATTAGAGATTGACGGAATAAACAAAGTAATTAATGGAATTACTAATATGAAAGAACTTAATAAAAAATTATTGTTAAAATAGAAAGGAAAATAAAATGGTACAGATAGAAGATTTAATTGATATAGCCATAAATAAAGATGCTTCAGATATTCACTTAGTAAGTGGAAATAGACCTTTATTAAGAATTGTAAGAAAATTAGAAGAAATTGAAGACTATCCAGTATTAACCTCAGCAGATATGTATGATATATATGATTCAATTGTAAAAGGAAATTTAGACAAAGATGATTTATTTAAAAAAACAAAGAAATTAGATACATCTTATGAGTACAAAGATATTAGGCTTAGAATTAATATTTCTTATTCAGCAGGTTTACCTATATTTACTCTAAGATTAATTAAAAAAGAATTACCAAAATATGCAGATTTAGGAGTTCCAGACATTGTAAGAAGAATGACAATGCAACCTCAAGGGTTAATATTAGTTACAGGAAAAACAAACTCAGGAAAAACAACAACTTTAAATGCACTTGTAAATGAAATTAATGAAACACAAAATAAAAAAATATTATTCTTAGAGAATCCGGTAGAATATAAACACGTATCTAAAAAATCTATGATTGTTCAAAAAGAAGTAGGAGTTGGAGGAGATTCATTAAGTTTTAGTGATGGTGTTAAAAACTCTTTAAGAGAAGACTGCGATATTGTTGTAATAGGTGAGATTAGAGATAAACAAACAATGGATGCAGCAATTGAAACTGCTGAATCTGGACATCTTGTAATTGGAACACTTCATACAAAATCTTGTGCAGAAACAATCGACAGAATGATAAACTTTTATGAAATATCAGATCAAACAACTGTAAAATATTTATTATCTTCTTTATTAAAATTAGTTGTATCACAAAGGTTATTACCTGGCAGAGATGGAAGATTAGTTTTAGTTCCAGAAGTAATGGTTGTAGATAATATAGTTTCTGGATTAATTAGAAAAGAAAAATTGAGTGTATCTGAAATAGAAGATGCTATTCAAAGTAATTCAGATAATGGAAGTATAGGCTTAATTAATTCTATTGCTAACCTATTTGTAGATGATAGAATTACATTAGATCAAGCAAAATCTCAAATAGAAGAGAAAAATATTGAAGTTTTAAATAGAACAATAATGCAATTAAGAATAAAAAAGGAAAGAACAAATTAAAATAGGAGGATATCTATATGCCAGTTTTTGTTTATAGAGCGGTTACAGATAATGGTCTAATTGTTAGAAATAGAGTAGAGGACATCAACAGAAAGTCTCTTATCAAAAGACTAAAAAAGAACAATTTAACTCCAATAAATATAGTGCAAGTAAGTAATAAAATTGTTGCAAAATCTAGAACAAAACAAAAAAGAAATATTAGCGATGTTAGTGAATTTATGCAAGGCACAAACTTGGAAGACTATATAAATATGTCAACCAATAGAACAGAAAAACAAAGCTTATTTAAAAGATTAGGAATTAATGTAACAACAAGAATTACAACAAGAGACTTGGTAATTTTCACACAAGACTTATATCTACTAAAAAAAGCTAACTTTAATAATATACACGCTCTGAGCACCATTATTGAAACTACAGAAAATGAACAATTTAAAGAAATAATAAAAGATATTTTAGCTGGAGTAGAAGCTGGAGAAAATATGTATACAACAATGGAGTATTATTCAGAAGTTTTTCCTTACCTATATATTAATATGATTAAAGTTGGAGAGCAGTCAGGATCTCTAACAAAATCACTGGAAGAGGCTGTACAATATCTAGATGAAAATGAAAAATTTAATAAAAAAATGATTGGAATTTTTGTACCAAACGCAATTATGTTAGTAGTAATTATTGCAATGTTAATAATAGGTACAGTTGTAATTGTTCCAATTATACAAAATTTATTTGAGTCAATGGGATCAACTGAACAATTACCCGCTATTACATTATGGTTCTCTGGAGTAATAAACGTGCTGATGGCATATTGGTATATACCATTAGTAATTATAGCAGTAATAGTAGCAACCATATTAATTTATATAAATACACCTAAAGGAAGATATAATTTTGACTATTTTAAATACACAATGCCATTATTTGGAAAATTAATTTTCTCTATTGATTTCTTAAGATTTGCAAGAGCTATGCTTTTGAACTTAAACAATGGTATTAGAATTCAAGATTCATTAGAGACCAGTAAGAACGTAATAAAAAATTATGTGCTTAGATCTGTAATTGAATCATCAATAAATGATATCATAATTGGACAATCGTGGGTTGACGCATTTGAAAAATCAAACTTAGCTTCACCAATGATAATAGAAATGTTAAACATTGGTATGAGCACAGATTTAAAAGAAATGATTGGAAAACTGTTAGAATACTTACAAATTGATATAGATAATACAGTTGCAAAAATAATGAAGGTTTTACCAGAAATTGTATACTTAATTGTAGGTATTGCATTGATATTCGTTGTTTTAGTTGTTTTAGTACCTTGTATTCAAGTATATATGGGTGGATGGTTATTCTCAGCTGCAGGAGTATAAAATAAAAAATCAAAGGGCAGATATTATTTATATTCTGCCCTTATATGTTAATAAGGAGGCAATATGAATATAGGAATTGATATCGGAGGAAGTCATATAGCTTTAGGACTTATAAATGAAGAAAATAAAATAATATTAAAAAAAGAACATAATTGGGAAAAAGAAGAAAAAAATGATTTTTTAAATTCCATTGTAAAGTATTGTATAAACGCCATAAAAGAAATAAAAAATGAAAATAAAAATATAACTATTCAAAAAATAGGAATAGGTTATCCTTCAGCCAATATTTTGAATGGTGTAATTTATATAAATGGTATGGAATTTAATTTAGCTGAAAGAATATCTAATGAATTCAATATACCAGTTTATTTAAAAAATGATGTAAAATGTTCAGGACTTTGTGAAAAAAGAATAGGAAACTTAAAAGATTATGATAATTGTTTTTTTATTGCTTTTGGAACAGGCGTTGGAGGTGCCTATTTTTATAAAAATCAACTAGTAAAACCAAATAAATATCAAGGATTTGAAATTGGACATATGGTAATAGAAGTAGACGGCAAACAGTGCAACTGTGGAAGAAAAGGATGTTATGAGCAGTATGCATCTATGAAGGCTTTTAGAAGTAAAATTGAGGAATTACTTGGAATTGAAAAATTAACAAGTGACAAAATGTTTGAAATAATAGAAAGCAAAGAAAAACAAGATGAAGTAAATAAAATAATCGATGAATATACAAATTACGTATCTATTGGAATTTGCAATATAATTAGACTTTTTGAACCAGACAGTATTTGTATGGGCGGAAGTTTTACATATTATGCACCTATTTTTATGGAAAAAATAAAAGAAAATATTAAGCATACATTTGAAGGAAGAACTATACCAGATATTTTAGTAGCAAAATATGAAAATGATGCTGGTATTATTGGAGCATCTATGTTAGAGTCTAACTAGACAAATAGGCACAAAAAAGATAAAACTAAATTTTACAAAAACGAGTAAATGGTATCAAAAATACTTGACAAATCAATAAAAATATTGTAAAATAGTATCAATTAATACTAAAAATGAAAAAGACAGAAAGGAATGAGCATAATATGCTGGTTGGTACCTCCAAATATACTAATCATACAAAAGAAGATATAGAAAAATATTTACAAGTTGTGAAAAATAGTATAAATGCTGATAAATTTGTAGTCTGTACAACTCAAAAAAATGATAAAAATAGAAAATTTATTGAAGATTATAAGCTAAATAAGAATAAACAAAAACAAATGTTGTTACAGTTAGAAGTAAACGATTTTTGCTATTCTGCAGATAATTATAATAATCCGCAGGAAAGGTTATATTTTTTTTGTAGAGAATATGAGTTAAATAATTGGGGCACAATAGAAAAGGTGGAAGTATATATTAAAATTGTTAGAAAACAAGATGATTTAATAGTAGTAATTTCATTTCATAAACCAGAAAAGAATATTAAAAAATTATTTATATAAAAGTGGTGAGTTTGTTATGAGTAAAGGTTTTTGTGAAAATTGTAATCAATTAGTTGAATATGAAATAAAAGAAATAAATGAAATAATTGAGATTAAAGGAAAAGAATATAAGTATAAAAGATTAGTAGGTTATTGCCAAAATTGTGGAGAAGAAATTAGTTCGAATGAAATAACTGATGAAAACTTAGAAAGAATAGATAAAGTTTATAGACACGAAGAAAAAATTATTACAACAGACGAAATAAATAATATTTTAAGTAAATACAAAATTGGAAAAAAACCGTTATCTAAATTATTAGGATGGGGAGAGATTACATTAATAAGATATTTGAATGGTGATGTACCATCAAGAGCATATTCTGATCAATTATATAATATATTAAATAATGAAGATTATATGAATAAATTAGTTGAAGAAAATAAAAAGTTAATTACAGAAAGAGCCTATAATAACGTTAAAGAGTCAATAAAAAAATTAAAAGAAACTACATTTAAATCTGATACAGAAAAGGAAATAGATATTATTGCAAAATATATTATTGTGATGGGAAAAGAAATTACTCCATTAGCTTTACAAAAAATTTTATATTATGCACAAGGTTTTTATAAAGCATTTTTTGGAAAATTTTTGTTTGAAGAAGATTGTCAAGCTTGGGTACACGGACCTGTTTTTATTGATATATATGAAAAATATAAAGATTTTAAATCAGCTAATATTATGATAGATATAGATTATGATATTGAAGACATTATCGTAGATGAGAAAAAGGAAATTTTAGATGCAGTCATAAAATATTTCGGATATTATAATGGTAAAGCTTTGGAAAAAATGTCACATTACGAAACACCTTGGATAAATGCTAGAAAAGGATTATTACCTACAGAAAATTCTAATAATATAATAAGTAAAGAAGATATAAAAGACTATTTTGAAAAAGTAAGAGATAAATATGATATGTTAAATGTTTTAGATATTAAAAAATATAGTGATGATCAATTTAAAAGAGTAATTGAAATATAAAATTAAGGAATATACAGAAATATATTTACTAAAGTATTCCTAGAATAAAAATAAAAAACGAATAAATGGTATCAAAAATACTTGACAACAGTTAAAATTAAATATAGAATATAAAAAATCAAAAGAAAGAGGAAAATGAACGAATGAGTGAAGTATTAAAAAACGTTAAAACCGTTGGCGTCGTACACACACACCAGACTGTCGTTCAAAGCAATTAAAAGATGAAAATAATACAGAGATAAAAAATAAATAAAACAT
>CANQDX010000008.1 GCA_947594065.1 uncultured Clostridia bacterium | reverse complement strand
CTTATTTTTCAATATTTAGTTTAAAAATATTGAAAAAATTTTTTATTTTTCTATTGACATATTACCTACTGTCTTTTATTTTATATATTTTTTAAAACTTTAATAACTTAAATTATACGCAAAAAAGACAGGTAAAATAATTTACCTATCTTTTTTCTATCATAAATAAGGCATTACTATGCCCTCTATATTATTTATTAAATTGCATTGTGTGTGTATGTACGGTGTCAACGGTTTCAAGCTTCATTTGTTATTCATTCCTTCCCCATAATTTCTATTTTATTTTATACAAAATTGTCATTATTTGTCAATTCTTTTTATAAAAATTAATATTACATTTTTGTTACAAAAACAATAACTTGCATTTTATATTTTAGAATTAATAATTGACTTTTTAAGTAGTATATATATATTATAATAATTTTAGAAAATGAGAAGCTACAAAATGTGGTTACCATTAATTATTGATTAGAAAATCACATCTCAATGGTCAGCAGAAGTGTGATTTTCCTTATATGTAAAAATAGCACTGATAAATCAGTGCTATTTTTCTTTATATTTAATATTAATACATTCCGTCCATTCCTACATCTTGCATTTCGTGATTGTGTTCACTACAATTACAGCCTTCTTCTTTTTTATCTGTTACAATACTTTCTGTTGTTAAAATCATTGATGCAATGCTTTCTGCATTTTGTAGGGCACTTCTTGTTACTTTTGTAGGATCTACAATTCCAACTTTTTTCATATCTACATATTCTTCTTTTGCTGCGTCAAATCCAAATCCTACATCACTTGATTTTACTTTTTCAAGAATAACAGCTGGCTCTAATCCTGCATTTCTTACAATTTGCTTGATAGGCTCTTCTAAGGCTGCTAAGATTATTTTTGCTCCTAATTTTTCATCTTCTTTTAATTCTTTCATTAAACCTTCTACTTTAGGCATAATGTTAACATAGGCAGTTCCTCCACCTGCTACAATTCCTTCTTCTACTGCTGCTTTTGTGGCAGATAGAGCGTCTTCTATTCTTAATTTTTTCTCTTTCATTTCTACTTCTGTTGCAGCTCCAACTTGGATTACAGCTACACCGCCTGCTAATTTTGCAAGTCTTTCTTGTAATGTTTCTTTTTCATATTCACTTGTTGTTTCTTCTAATGCTTTTCTAATTTGATTTACTCTTGCTTGTAGTTTTGCTTTATCTCCCATTCCATCTACTATAATAGTATTTTCTTTTTGTACTTTAATTTGTCTTGCTCTACCTAATTGATCGATGCTTGTATCTTTTAGCTCTAATCCTAAGTCAGATGTAATTACTTCTCCACCAGTTAGAACAGCAATGTCTTCCAACATTTCTTTTCTTTTATCTCCATATCCTGGTGCTTTTACGGCAACTACATTTAATACTCCTCTTAATTTATTTACTAGTAAAGTAGATAATACTTCTCCTTCAATATCATCTGCAATAATTAATAATTTTCCTGATGATTGCATTAATGCTTCTAGTAATGGTAAAATTTCTTGAATATTTGATATCTTTTTATCTGTTATTAAAATATATGGATTGTCTAAAACAGCTTCCATTTTTTCTGTATCGGTTACCATATATGGTGATACATAGCCTTTATCGAATTGCATTCCTTCTACTACATCTACATCTGTTGAAGATGTTTTAGATTCTTCAATAGTTATAACACCATCTTTTGATACTTTTTCCATTGCATCTGCAATTAATTTTCCAATTTCTTCACTATTTGCAGAAATAGATGCAACTCTTGCAATGTCCTCTTTTCCATTTACTCTTGAGCTAATTTCTTTTAAGGCTACTGTTGCTACTGAAACAGCTTTATCCATTCCTCTTTTTATTGCCATTGGATCTCCACCTGCTGCAACATTACGAACACCTTCTTTTATCATTTTTTGTGCTAATACAGTAGCAGTTGTTGTTCCATCTCCTGCAATATCATTTGTTTTAGTAGAAACTTCTTTTACCAATCTTGCTCCCATATTTTCATAAGGATCTGCAAGTTCTATTTCTTTTGCAATTGTTACACCATCATTTGTGATTAAAGGTGCACCAAAGCTTTTATCTAATACAACATTTCTTCCTTTTGGTCCTAAAGTTACTTTTACTGTATCTGCTAATTGATTAACTCCATTTAATAATTTTTTTCTGGCATCTTCGCCAAATTTAATTTCCTTTGCCATTTCAAAAACCTCCATTATAATTTTTATTTGTTAAATTGTAATTTGTCTGAGTAAATATTTGAGTTCGCTCCCGGTGATTTATTAAAATTTTCATCGCAACGCCCCAACTGCATAATAGTCTGTAGCGCAGAAACTTCACGAGAGTTCGTTTCTGCTAACAGCCTATAATTTGTCGGTCCCCACCCATAACTTGCTCGAAAATTTTAATGGAAATCACCTCGCGCTACTCTACTAATATAAATAAATAGACAAGTTACAATTTACTACTCTACAATTGCAAGAATATCGCTCTCTTTAACAATCAAATACTCTTCTCCTTCGTATTTTACTTCTGTTCCTGCATATTTGCTTACAATAACATTATCTCCTTTTTTTACACTCATTGGTGTTGTTTTTCCATCTATTATTTCTCCAGGTCCTACTGCAATTACTTCTGCAATTTGTGGTTTTTCTTTTGCACTAGTTGATAATATAATTCCACTTTTAGTGGTTTCCTCGCCTTCTTTCATTTTTATTAATACTCTGTCTGCTAATGGTTTAATCATTTTTTCATTACCTCCCTCAAATGATTTTAGCAGTCTTTCTTTTAGACTGCTAAAATTGTATACCCATTTTCTAAAAAAGTCAATAGATATTTTTATATTTTACATATTTTTCACATTTGTACAATTCATTATATGCAATGGGGCTCGTAATTATGATTTATTTTTTGCTGCTTTTACAAGTCCTATAAATAATGGGCTTGGTCTATCTGGTCTTGATTTGAATTCTGGATGGAATTGCCCGGCTATAAAATATGGGTGTTCTTTTATTTCTACAATTTCTACAAGTTTTCCATCTGGTGATGTTCCAGAGCAAATTAGTCCAGCTTTTTCTAATCTTTCTTTATAAGCATTGTTATACTCATATCTGTGTCTATGTCGTTCTGAAATCTCTTCTTTTTGATACATTTCATAAGCTAATGTTCCTTTTTTTATTTTACAAGGATATTTTCCAAGCCTCATTGTTCCGCCTTTTTTGTCTATTCCCTTTTGCTCTTCCATTATATGTATAACAGGATTCTTAGTTGTTTCATCAAATTCTGAAGAATTTGCATCTTGCAATCCTAACACATTTCTTGCAAATTCCACAACTGCCATTTGCATTCCTAAACAAATTCCTAAAAATGGTACTTCATTTACTCTAGCATATTCTATTGTATTAATTTTTCCTTCAATTCCACGACTTCCAAAACCACCAGGAACAATGATACCATTTAATTCTCCTAAAATGCTTTTTGCATTTTCTTTGGTTACTGTTTCACAATCAATGTATTTTATATTAACTTTTACATTATTTGCAAAGCCTGCGTGATATAGGCTTTCTGTAACAGATAGGTACGAATCTGCAAGTTTTACATATTTTCCAACAATTCCAATTGTTACTTCTCCTTCTTTTACTTTTCGAATATTACCTATCATTTCATCCCATTTTTCGTTATTTGGTTCTATGTTTTCTAATTTTAGGTGCTTACAAACTTGTTTTGCTAATCCCTGATTTTCTAGCATTAATGGCACTGCATACAAATTGTCTGCAGTTAAATTAGCAATAACATTTTCTTTGCGTACATTACAAAACATAGCTAATTTATCTTTTATAGAATCTGGTATTGGAAGGTCACTTCTGCATACTAAAATATCTGGTTTTATTCCTAAAGATTGTAGCTCCTTTACTGAATGTTGTGTTGGTTTTGATTTAATTTCGTTTGAACCAGAAATAAAAGGAAGCAATGTAACGTGTATATAAAGTACATCTTCAGAATCTTTTTCCAATCCAACTTGTCGAATTGCTTCTAAAAATGCTAAGCTTTCTATATCACCAACAGTTCCACCTAGCTCTGTAATAACAATATCAATATTTTCATTTTCAAAGCTATAAATATTTTCTTTTATTTCGTTTGTAATGTGTGGAATAACTTGTACCGTTTTTCCTAGATAATCTCCTCTTCTTTCACGATTGATTACATTTTGATAAATTTTTCCTGATGTAACACTTGATTTTTTAGTTAAGTTTTCATCTATAAATCTTTCATAATGTCCTAAATCTAAATCTGTTTCTGCTCCATCATCTGTAACAAAAACTTCTCCGTGCTCATAAGGGCTCATTGTTCCAGGATCAACATTTATATATGGATCAAATTTTTGTATAGTTACCTTATATCCTCTATTTTTTAATAACCTTCCTAGAGATGCGGCTGTAATTCCTTTTCCTAAACCTGATACAACTCCACCTGTTACAAATATATATTTTATATTCATAATAACCCCCTAATTTAAAAACAAAAAAATAGATTTAAAAAACTTTCCGTAAAAACGGGTTTTTTTTAAATCTATTATATTTGTATTTTAACACATCATTTTATATATTGCAACATTTTTTACAAAAATATTAATCTATTTCTAAACCTTCTTCTTTTTCAGGTAGTTGTAGAGATAATTCACCATTTTCAATTTCTTCAACTAATTTTTTTGCTTTCATTGCATCGAAAATGGAACCTCCTTGTGCTCTGGCTGCTATGCTAATAGCATCTAAAACATCTTGGTCTTTAATATCGTCTTTTACAACACGATTTCCGGTTGCCTTCATTATATGCACGATATATATATTTTTGTCCATCTTGTGTTACTACTTCGTATTCACGCATCGTGCTATTGGCTCCTAAAACAGATGAGTTATCATATATGCTTTTAGCTCCTAATTCCTCTTTTACAGAATCTAGTACGGCTGCTGCTTGTTCTTCTTTATAATCTTCAATTTCATTCTTTGCATAAATTGAACCTGAAACAATTCCTACAGCTAAAAGAAATGCTGCAACATATTTTGTTCCTTTTTCCATTTTTTTAGGTCTCGTAATAGTTCTTTTACTATTTTTCTTTTGGACTGGTGCATTTTGTGTACTTCCTACACTAGTTTTATATTTATCAATATTTTGGTTATTTGCTCCATTAATTTGCCTTGTTATTCTTCCTTGTTGCTCTCTTTCTCTTCTTTGTTTTACTGCATTTTCTATATTATCTAATATTGGGTCTTCTTGTATTATCATTAATTATCTCCCCTTTCTTCATCTATTTTTATTATAACAGAATAAAAAAATAAATGCAAATTTATGAAACTTTATTTTTATTTTTCATATAATAATTAATGAATTGTAAGATAAATGGAGGTTTTTTGGATGTGTGGTTTTGTTGGCTTTTCTAATTTAAAACGAGACATTTCTTCTTGTGAAGATAAAAATAAATTAAAAATATTAACCAATTCTTTAGTTCACCGTGGTCCAGATGAAGATGGCTTTTATACTTCTTGCCATATCAATTTGGGACACAGAAGATTGATTATTATTGACCCTGAAAATGGAAAACAACCAATGAGTTGTAGGTATAATGAAAGTACTTATACTATTGTATATAACGGACAATTATATAATGCAAAAGATATTCGAGATAAACTAATTTCTTTAGGATATGAATTTAACCGGCTATTGTGATACAGAAGTTATTTTAAAGGCTTTTGTACATTATGGTTCAGAGATTTTCAAAGAATTTAATGGTATTTTTAGTTTTGCAATTTGGAATGAATCAAAAAAAGAATTGGTATTGTGTAGAGATCAATTCGGTATCAAACCTTTATATTATGCTTTCTTGGAAAATACCCTTATTTTTTCTTCTGAAATTAAAGCCATTTTAAAATATCCTGGTTTTGAAGCCAAAATAGATAGGCAAGGAATTGGTGAATTGTTTGGCATTGGACCTGCTCATACTCCAGGAACTTGTGTATTCAAAGATATTTATGAGCTTAAGCCTGCTCATTATGCCGTTTTTAACGAATCTGGTTTTAAAATATTTAGATATTGGAAAATGGAAACAAAAGAACATTTAGATGATTTTGAAACAACTTGCAATACAGTACGTTATTTATTAGAGGACGCAGTTAAAAGACAATTAGTTTCTGACGTTCCATTATGTGCTATGCTTTCAGGTGGATTAGATTCTAGTATTATAGTTGCATTTGCTAGTAATTATTTTAAAGAAAATGGTCTTTCACCTTTAGAAACCTTTTCTATTGATTATGTAGATAATGATAAAAATTTCGTAAAAAGCGATTTTCAACCAAATTCTGATAATTACTATATCGACATTATGAAAAATGAGTTTCATACTAATCACCATTCCATTATAATTGACACACCAGAGCTTGCTAAATATTTAGAAGATGCTATGATTGCAAGAGATTTTCCTGGAATGGCAGATGTTGATTCTTCTATGCTGTTATTTTGTAAGAATATTAAAAATTATGCAACTGTTGCTTTATCTGGAGAATGTTCAGATGAAATTTTTGCGGGCTATCCGTGGTTTTTTAGAGAAGATGCTTTAAATAGTGGTACTTTTCCGTGGTCTATTGCTTTAGATGAAAGACAAAATTTATTAAATACAAAGATAAGTAAAGAAATTGAATTAAAAGATTATATCGATTTTCGTTATCAAGAAAGCATTAATGAAATAGATTTTTTAGATAGTGATTCCAAAGATACAAGGGAAAAAAGAATTATTTCTTATTTAACAATTAATTGGTTTATGCAGACTTTGTTAGATAGATCAGATAGAATGAGTATGTATAACGGTTTGGAATTAAGAGTTCCTCTTTGCGATTACAGGCTTGTTCAATATATGTGGAATGTGCCTTGGGAAATAAAAGCTTTAAACGGTAGAGAAAAAGGATTACTTCGCTATGTTGTAAGAGATTTATTGCCAGAGGAAATTGTAAATAGAAAGAAAAGTCCTTATCCTAAAACACATAATCCAACCTATTTAAAGGCTGTAAAACAAATGCTTACAGAAATAATGAACAACCCAAATGCACCTATTAATGATTTATTAAATAGAAATTACATTCTAGATATTTTAAATACAGATGGTAAAGCATTTACTAGACCTTGGTTTGGTCAATTAATGACAGGTCCACAGCTTATGGCTTATCTTTGCCAAGTAAATATGTGGCTTGAGAAATATCAGCCTAAAATTGAAATATAAATTTATAAAACAACAAGGCAACCTGTGCAATTGCACAGGTTGCCTTGTTTGTTAGATTTTCCAAGAACAAAACCTTCCGTTTTGGCATTTTTCTCTGTCGGGACAAGAAATGTCAAAAGGTTCACAAGGAAATGCATCATTGTATTCTTCACCAAGAATTACATCATAATGATTATATTCCTTTCTTCTTTTTCTTGCTTTTCTCATTTGCGCATCTCTTATTCTCTTTTCTTGTAAGAGAAGGTAGAAACGTGCATTCACATATCGAAAGCAGGCCTCCCGATAAAAGCAAGAAGTGCAGGGTTCGCACTTTTTAGGATGAAGAGTACAACGATAGTTGGTTCCTTTTAAACTGCGGTTTCTTTTTTTACGCCACTGTTTTAGTCTTTGAACCTCTTGCTTGTCAGCCTTCCGCTTTCTTGTTTTTTTCTTGATGTCTTTTGCCATTGCTAAAGTCCTCCTTGAAAAAAATTTTTTTTGCTTAAATTTTTAAGCAAGCTTACTACATATTCTTTGTTAAGAATAATAGTACTATTATATTATCACATTTTTGGTATTATGTAAATAGTTTTATGTCATTTTATGTCAAAATTTCTTTAGCTAATTCCTTCATTTCTACTATATTTTCTTCGTTCATTGTTGATTTTATGGTAATTATTTTGTTACACAATGTTATGTTTTTCATACCATCTATAAACTCTTTCATACATTTTGCTGCAGATGGCGCCCAGCTTCCATTTTCAATTAAACCTATTTTTCTATTTTGATAATTTTTACCTCTTAAATGACTTAAAAATTGTTCCATTGGAGGAAATACTTCTGTATTATAGCTTGATGCAGCTAATATTACTTTATCATATCTAAAGGCATCTTCCACTGCTTCTGCCATATCATCTGTTACTAAATTGCTTAATACTACTTTTTTTGCTCCATTTTCTTTTAAAATTTCAGCCATTTTCTTGGCTGCTTTTTCTGTATTACCGTGAATAGAAGCATAAACTACTAAAACTCCATCATCTTCTGGTGTATAACTACTCCATATATTATATTTTCCGATATAATATTCTAAATTTTCTGTTAAGATTGGACCGTGTAATGGGCAAATTATTTTTATATCTAATGTTGCTGCCTTTTTTAATAAAGCTTGCACTTGTGCTCCATATTTCCCAACAATATTAAAATAATATCTACGAGCCTCGCAAGTCCAGTCTTCATCTGTATCAATCGTTCCAAATTTTCCAAATCCGTCAGCTGCAAACAATACTTTGTCGAATTTATCATAAGTAACCATTACCTCTGGCCAATGTACCATTGGTGCCATAAAGAATTGTAATGTATGTTTTCCAAGTGATATTTCGTCTCCTTCTTTTACAATTACCTTTCTTCCTTCTAAGTCTTCTATATTGAAGAATTGTGGTAACATTCTAAATGTAGTTACATTTCCAACTAATTTCATATTTGGATATTTATCTGCAATCAACTTTATATTGTATGCGTGGTCTGGCTCTAGATGTGATATTACTAAATAATCTGGATTCTTTCCATTTAATGCTGTTTCCAAGTTCTTAACCCATTCATCTGTCGCTCTTTTATCAACTGTGTCCATAATAACTATTTTTTCATCTTCGATTAAATATGAATTATATGACATTCCATTTGGTACAACATATTGACTTTCAAATAATCTAATTGATTTGTCATTAACTCCAATAAATTTAATGGTATCTGTAATTTCTACTTTTTCCATTTTTATTTTCCTCCTTTAAGATGCTGATTCTTTTAATTTCATTAATACATTTAACGCATCGATTGGCGTTAATTCATTAATGTTAATTTTATCTAATTCGTGTGCAATATCTGCCAATTTGTAATTATACATATCTAATTGACCAGAAACAATCTTTTTGTCTTCCTTTTCTTTTCCTTTTGTAACTAATATGCTTTTTCTTTCTAGTCCTTTTAAAATTTCATTCGCGTTTTTTACAACTTCTTGTGGAACTCCAGCAAGCTTAGCAACGTGAATTCCATAACTTTCATCTGTTCCACCTGGTATAATTTTCCTTAAAAAGATAATATCTTCGCCCTTTTCCTTTACTGCAACTGAATAGTTTTTTACACCTTCTAATTTATTTTCTAATTCCGTTAATTCGTGATAGTGCGTTGCAAACAACGTTTTTGCTCCACATTTTTCTTTACTTGCAATGTATTCTGCAACGGCCCAAGCAATAGATAAACCATCGTAAGTAGAAGTTCCTCTTCCTATTTCATCTAAAATTATGAGGCTATTATTAGTTGCATCTTTTAAAATGTTTGCCACTTCCATCATCTCAACCATAAATGTACTTTGACCCATACTTAAGTCATCTGAGGCTCCAACCCTTGTAAATATTTTATCTACCACTCCTATTTTTGCAAAACTTGCTGGAACAAAGCTTCCTATTTGTGCCATCAATGTAATTAATGCAACTTGCCTCATATATGTAGATTTACCAGCCATATTTGGTCCAGTAATAATAGATAATCTATCTTCTTCCTTATTTAAGTAAGTATCATTTGCTATGAAGCTTCCAGATGGTAACATTTTTTCAATAACAGGATGTCTTCCATCTTTTATATTAATTTCTCCGCTGTTATCTACAATTGGCATTACATAATTTAAGTCATCTGCTACAGTAGCAAATGATGTTAGAACATCTATAGTTGATATTATATTAGCAGTTTTTTGTATTCTTTGTATTTGACTAGAAATTTTAGCTCTTATTTCTTGAAAAATTTGGTATTCTAAATCTATTAATTTTTCCTGTGCTCCTAATGTTTTTTCTTCTAATTCTTTTAGTTCCTCTGTAATATATCTTTCTGCTCCTGTTAGTGTTTGTTTTCTAATATATCTTTCTGGAACTTGTGATAAATATGATTTTGTTACTTCTATAAAATATCCAAAAACCTTGTTATAGCCAACCTTTAAGTTTTTAATCTTTGTTGCCTTTCTTTCTTTATCTTCCAATTCTATAATCCATTTTTTGCCATCGGTTGTAGCTGTTTTATAATCATCAACTTCTTGGTTGTATCCTAGCTTAATTAATCCGCCTTCTTTTACGGAAACAGGAGGTTCATCTACTATTGAATCTTCGATTAGCTGATACATATCTTTCAATTCATCAATATTCTGATACAAGCTTTGTAGCATCGTTGAGCTAGTTTTAGCCAATACATTTTTTAAATTTGGTATTTGTGATAGAGAATTTTTAAGTGATATTAAATCTCTACCATTAGCATTTCCGTAGGAAATTTTGCCGATTAGTCTTTCAATATCGTATACTTTCTTTAGACTATCTATTACCTCGTCTTTTAATATAGGACTATTTTTTAATTCACTAACAGAATCTAATCTTCTATTAATTTCAGATACCTCAATTAATGGATCATTTATCCAACGTCTTAGCATTCTTCCTCCCATTGAGGTAGAGGTTTTATCTAATACCCAAAGTAATGTCCCTTTTTTAGTCTTATCTCTCATTTTTTCTGTTAATTCTAGATTTCTTCTAGTATTTATATCTAAAGACATATATTTTTCAACATAATAAATATTAATTTTATTAATATGTTCTAATTTTATTTTTTGCGTATCTTGTAGGTAATACAATAGACCATTTGCTGATATAATGGCTAATTCTTGTTGCTCTATTTCTTCTATCTTTTTTCCTTCATTATATACATCATATTGTTTAATTAATTCTTTGTATGTTTCTTCAAATTTAGTATCTGATAATTTTGAAATATAACATTCAAATCTTTCTCTTATTTTACTTATTTCCTCTATGCTTGCGTACATCATATCGTTTACAATGATTTCTGCAGGAGTATATCTTGAAATTTCGTCTAATAATTTTTCGAAATTATTAGATTGCTTGATTTGCGTTGAAAAGAAATCACCTGTTGAAATATCGCAAACAGACATACCAAAGAAAAGACCATTTTTATAAATTGCCATAATATAATTATTTTTCTTTTCATCTAGCATATTAGACTCTATAACAGTTCCTGGTGTAACAACACGAATAACGTCTCTTTTTACAATTCCTTTTGCTAGTTTTGGATCCTCTAGTTGTTCACAAATAGCTACTTTATAGCCTTTTGAGATTAATCTTGATATATATATTTCAGCTGCGTGGTATGGTATGCCACACATTGGAGCCCTTTCTTCTTGACCACAATCTTTTCCCGTCAAAGTAAGTTCCAATTCTCTAGATGCAGTAATGGCATCATCAAAAAACATTTCATAGAAATCCCCTAATCTATAAAAAAGAATGCAATCTTTGTATTGCTCCTTTGTTTCTAAATAATGTTGCATCATAGGTGAATATTCTGCCATTTTAACTCCTCCATTTCTATTTTCTTAATGCATTTGCTAGCTTTCCTTTTAGATACCATAAACAATCTTCAGTAATCTTCACTTCTACTAATTTACCAATATAGCTTTTGTCTGCTTCTATTACTACTACCTTATTGCTGTCTGTTCTTCCACTTAATGTATTTTCATTCGTTTTACTTGTTCCATCTATTAAAACCTTTTGAATGGTTCCAATATACTTTTTGTTATTTTCTTCAATTTGACTCTCTACTAAGGCTTTTAATTTATCAAATCTTTTATGTTTTATTTCTTCTGGAATTTGATTTTCCATAGTATCTGCAACAGTTCCTACTCTTCTTGAATATATAAACATAAAAACTTGTTCAAACTTAAGCTTTTCTACTACATCTAATGTATCTGCAAAGTCTTCTTCTGTTTCTCCCGGAAAGCCCACGATAATATCTGTAGTTAAAGCCACATTAGGTATTTTTTCCTTTATTTTATATGCTAGATTTAAAAACTGTTCTTTGGTATATTTTCTATTCATTTCTTTTAATATTTTACTACTTCCAGATTGCAAAGGTAAATGTACACTTTTGCAAATTTTTTCATATTTTGCAATTACATCAATTACATCATCTGTAAAATCCTTTGGATGAGGAGAAATAAACCTAATTCTTTCTATACCATCTATTTTTTGCACATCACTTAATAGTTCAGCAAACCCATAATTTTCTGCACCTTTATATGAATTTACATTCTGTCCTAATAGCATAACTTCTTTATAGCCTTCTGACGCTAACCCTTTTATTTCTTTTAAAATATCTTCTGGTTTTCTACTTCTTTCTCTTCCCCTTACATAAGGCACAATACAGTAACTACAAAAATTATTGCATCCATACATAATTGTTACTTGTGCTTTCAATTTATCTTCTCTTTTAATAGGCAAGCCTTCAATTATTTCTCCATCGATATCTAATATATCTTCTATTTTTTGAGAGGTACTTAGCTTGTTATAAATATCTTCTGGCAATTTATGAAGTGTGTGTGTGCCAAATAAAATATCAACATAAGGATAGCTTTCTTTCAATTTTTTTATAATGTGTTTTTCCTGCATCATACAACCGCCAATTGCAATAATCGCATTGTTTTGTTTTTTAAATTTTTTAACCTCTCCTAGCTTTCCAAATAGCTTGTCTTCCGCATTTTCTCTAATACAACAGGTATTAAAAACAATGAAATTTGCTTCATCCATATTGTCAGTTCTAGTATAATTCATTTCTTCTAGCATTCCACATATTTTTTCAGAATCATTTTCATTTAAACTACATCCCATTGTTAAGATATAATATTTTAAGTTTTTTGCTTTATTTATTTCATATATTTTTTTGATGTATTCTTTTTGCATTTCTACTTCGTTTGAATTCAAGTTTGTCCCCTCCAATATGTTAATTATTGTATCATATTTGTAATAAAAAAACAAGAAAAAAGATGCCTTAAAAGGCATCTAAAAATATCTTTATTGTATACCATATTTTTTCTTAAATTTATCTGCTCTACCACCTGATGTATTTTGTTTTAGGTTACCAGTCCAATATGGGTGACATTTTGAGCAAACATCAACTTTCATATCTTCTTTAGTTGATTTTGTTTTTATTACATTACCACACGCACACGTAATTGTTGCGTCTTTAAATTCTGGGTGTATTCCTGATTTCATTGTGTGTTCACCTCTTTCTTAATCTTTATAAAAAATATCGTTATCTATTTTAACATATATTCTCAAATTTTTCAAGACATTTTATTTTTTTTCTTGATTTAGCATATATTGTGCTGTTTGAGTTAACTGTTCTACCAATGTTGTTCTTTTAACTATTTTAGAAACAATATTAAATAAGCAACAAAATATTAATATAACTAATCCTATTTTTTTCCAATACTTTGCTATCATTTCTATTTCTCCTAAATTTAATTTATATATTAAGGAAAACTTTCACATTTTTTTCCTACCTTTTAATTATATCATTTTTTTGTTGTTTTTCAATATATTTTTAGAAAAAAATTAATCTAGGTAATGTTTACCTTAATTTTTTTATTTACTATTTAAAAAATTTACTATAGAATCATAAGATGTTTGTCTTACTTTATTTTGTTCATAAGCTAAAGAAATTTCATCTGGAGTCATCCATATAACATCTTCTACTTCCTCTTGTTGCAATTTCATATCTTCCTTTTTAAAATTAGCTTTTAAATAATACACATCAAAGAAAACAGCATTATTATGCAACCTTTCTCCCACTAGAGTAATATCTTTTTCATTAATCAAAATTCCTTGTTCTTCATAAACTTCTCTAATAACCGCTTGTTTGCTATTTTCATTATGAGTCACGTGTCCACCTGGCAATGCAATAACACTATCTTTACTCTTAGATGTCAATTGCATCATAATTTTATTCTCATCATTTCTAATAATTAAAGTAGCAATAAGAATATGTTTTCCTTGAGGTAACTCTTTTGCTTTTTGTCTTAAAACAACTTCTCCTGTTTTCTGTTTATGGTCATCATATATATCTAAATACTCTTCCATAACTATCACCTTTACATATTATACTATATTTATAAGAATATTCAATAGATTTTTTAAAAAAGTAAAGAAGCCTTATTAAGGCTTCCTTACTGCAAAGTAGGCTTCGGGAGTTACATCAACATTATCATCCTCAAGAATTGTATCGTGTATTTCCTGAGGGTTTGTAATTGATGCATCGTAATCCCATCCGAATTTGTGTGTCCAAGTACCATCTTGTTCAATCCTTGCAAGGTGAATCTCCTCTGAATCGTCCGAATACCATTCCCCACCAAAAAAATATTTTACTTTATAAAAGTAATGATATAGTACAATACCATATTCATTTTCTTTTATTTCTGATGGTGATTTAATCCGCCGATACTGCAATTCAAGTTCGTCTAAGAGGACATACATCTTCTCGATTGGATTTCCACATAAGATGCTCGTAAAAGTTTCCTTTTTAGGATCATCAATGGGCAATCCAAGCGCATAGGCTATGCAATTAGTGTTAAGATGGTTTGGCCATTCATCATACGGAATGAATTTTTGAACAGCCCGAAGTTTTTTTGCTTTGATTGCGGACACTATAATGTCCTCCTTTCCAAAAGTTTATTATATATATATTATACCAAAAATTTATATAAAAATCAATTTTGACATTTATATACAATTTATGCTATACTATTAAAAGATATTTTATAGTTGGAGGAAAAAAATTGGAAGATAAAGAGTTAGTTTTAATTATTGATTTTTATGGACAATATAATCAATTAATTGCTAGAAGAGTAAGAGAATGTAATGTATATTCAGAGATTGTACCTTATAAAACATCAATAGAAGATATAAAAAAGAAAAATCCAAAGGGAATTATTTTTACAGGTGGTCCTGCAAGTGTTTATGAGACAAATGCTCCAAAATGTGATCCTGCAATCTTTAAACTTGGAATACCTATTTTAGGAATTTGCTATGGTATGCAATTTATGACTGATTCTCTTGGTGGAACTGTTCAAAGAGCGGAAAAAAGAGAATATGGAGAAACAAGTGTGAACTTAGATAATTGTTCTAAATTATTTGAAGGATTAGATAAACAAAATATTTGTTTAATGAGCCATACCGACTTTGTTGCTAAAGTTCCAGAAGGATTTAAAGTAATTGGAAATACTTCAAGCTGTCCAGTTGCTGCAATGGAAAATGAAGAAAAGAATTTTTATGGAATACAATTTCATCCAGAGGTAAATAATACAGTAAATGGAACAAAAATAATTAGCAACTTTTTATTCAATGTTTGTAAATGTAAAGGAGATTGGAAAATGTCTTCTTTCGTTAAGGAACAAATTGAATATTTAAAAAATAAAATAGGAGATAAAAAGGCTTTATGTGCTTTATCTGGTGGTGTAGATTCTTCTGTTGCTGCCGTTTTACTACATAAAGCAATTGGTAAGAATTTAACCTGTATTTTCGTTGACCACGGATTGCTTCGTAAAAATGAAGGAGACGAAGTTGAACAAGTTTTTAGAAAACAATTCGACATTAATTTAATTAGAGTAAATGCTGAAGAACAATTTCTAGAAAAATTAAAGGGTGTAACTGAACCGGAAGCAAAAAGAAAAATTATTGGTGAAGAATTTATTAGAGTTTTTGAAAAAGAAGCAAAAAAAATAGGTAAAGTAGATTACTTAGTTCAAGGAACTATTTACCCAGATGTAATTGAAAGTGGTCTAGGCGAATCTGCAAAAATTAAGAGTCATCATAATGTTGGTGGATTACCAGACTATGTTGATTTTAAGGAAATTATAGAGCCTTTAAGAGATTTATTTAAAGACGAAGTAAGAAAAACCGGATTAGAATTAGGCATACCAGAAAATTTAGTATATAGACAACCTTTCCCTGGACCAGGTTTAGGAATAAGAGTAATTGGTGATTTAACAAAAGAAAAATTAGATATTTTAAGAGATGCCGATTTTATTTTTAGAGAAGAAGTTAAAAATGCTGGTTTAGAAAAGGATCTTAATCAATATTTTGCTGTTTTAACTAATATTAGAAGCGTTGGCGTAATGGGTGACGGCAGAACTTACGATTACACTATTGCCTTAAGAAGTGTAAAGACAACGGATTTTATGACTGCTACTTGGTCAAAAATTCCATATAATGTTTTAGAAAAAGTTTCTAGTAGAATTGTAAATGAAGTAAAACACGTAAATAGAGTTGTTTATGACATAACTAGCAAACCACCAGCAACAATAGAATGGGAATAAATGATTTGCATAAATAAATTATAAAAAAATGGTAAAAATAATATCCATAGGTGATAAAAATGAAAAAATACTTATGGATATTTATTTTTTTGGCTTTTGGAATTGGAATTGCATTCTTTGCTTTTTATTCAAATCAACCTCAAAAAGATAGTTATACGGCAGAAAGAACAGGAACAAAAATAGAAAACAACATAACTGAAAATATGAATAATACTTTATCTAATAATGAAATTCAAGATGAAGAATTGTCTAGTTTTTCCACAAAACTCCCAAAAGATACTAAGGCAAGATATTCTAATATAGATCTTGCTTGTAAAACTTTAAATGGAACAATTATAAAGAAGGGTGAAACATTTTCATTATGGAATGTGCTTGGATGCCCTACTAAAGAGAAAGGCTATAGAAAGGCAAAAACTTTTACATCTACAGGGAAAGTAACACAATCGTACGGTGGAGGAATATGTCAAATTAGTACAACTATTTACAATGCAGTACTTAAAGTAGAAGAATTAGATATTAAAGAAAGACACGAGCACAGTAGAGATGTTGTATATATTAAAGATGGAAAAGATGCTGCTGTTTCCTATAAATCTGCTGATTTTAAATTCAAAAATACTTTAAATTATGATATTATGTTAGAAGCGAAATTAGAAGATAACCAAGTGAAAATAGAAATTGTTAGAATATAATAAATAAATTAGGAATATAGTTATATAGTAAATAAAAGAGAAATTTTTAAATTTCTATATAGGAGGCAAGTTATGAAAAACAAGATAATTATATTCTGTATTATTTTTACTTGTATTATCTCTACTGTAGTCTTTGCAACAGATTCAATCTATGTATGGTCTAATAATACTTCTTCTAATGCTATTCAAACTGTTTCTGATGTAAAAGAAGACAATTCATTAAATCTAGAATCTGGGGCTGCAATTTTAATAGAACAAACAACAGGAAAGGTTCTGTATGCTCACAATATTCACGAACAATTAAGGCCAGCTAGTGTAACTAAAGTAATGAGTTTACTATTAATAATGGAAGCATTAGATAGTGGAAAAATAACTTTAGATACTCAAATTCCTTGTAGTGAAAATGCAAGTTCAATGGGTGGTTCGCAAATATGGCTTGATACAACAGAGACATTAACGGTTCACGATATGTTAAAATCTATTTGTGTAGTATCGGCTAATGACTGTACAGTAGCTATGGCAGAATATTTGGCAGGTTCTGAAGAATCTTTTGTTCAAATGATGAATACTAAAGCGAAACAATTAGGAATGAATGATACTTGTTTTAAAAACTGTCACGGAATAGACGAAGATGGGCACGTTACATCAGCAAATGATATTGCTCTTATGTCTAGAGAGCTTCTACTAAACCATCCAGACATAACGAAATATACAACAATTTGGATGGATTCTATTCGTGATGGAAAGTCTGAACTAGTAAATACCAATAAATTAGTTAGAAACTACAAAGGTGCTACTGGTTTAAAGACTGGCTCCACTTCTGTTGCGTTATATAATTTATCTGCTTCTGCAACTAGAGATGGTTTATCTTTAATAGGTGTTATTATGAAAGCTCCAACTACTAAAATAAGATTTAATGAAGCCACCAAATTGCTTGATTATGGCTTTGCAAATTATACAAGCAAAAGTTTTGGTAATAAAGGAGAGATTATTCAACAAGTTGATGTAAATAAGGGCGTGGTTCCACAGGTTAGCCTTGCATTAGAAGAAGATGCTAGTGTGTTAATTAAAAAGGGCGATAACGGAAATATAACACAAAATACTATTATTAATGAAAATATAATGGCTCCAATACAAGCAGGTGATATTTTAGGTAAAATACAATATATGTCTGGAGATGCAGTTATACTTGAAAGGAACTTAGTTGCCACAGAAAATATAGATAAAAATACAATATGGAATATAACAACAAATCTTTATTTAAAATGGTTTAATATGTGTAGATAGAAAAATGGTAATGATTTTTTTATTATATCTCTTTATTTTATAAACTTATTTAAAGCAATTCCTACAATATGCACTATTTGAGTAGAATGCTCTTGCCCTATTACTTTTCCAGCAGCTTTTGAACCTACTGTGACTGCAGCAACTACTGCACTAATTAAAAAGTTTGTGTTAATATTTATCTGTAGTAAATTGCTAATTTTTACTGCTAGCATTGCACTTATTGCACCGCTTAATACACCACAAATATCACCAATTACATCACAACAAATATTGGCAACTTTTGCAGAATTTCTTATTAATTTAATAGAAGGTTTAGCACCTTCTATTTTTTTACTCGCTTTTGCGTGAAAATCTTCTTCATTTCCTACTGTTACTGCAACACCAATAGTATCGGTTATAACTCCTAAAAAAATAACAAGTAGCAATATAAGAATTGCTGGTATTAAACTTAAACTATTAATAGCATTTGTAGATAGGAATGAAATAAGTAAAGATAAACAAAAAGTAATAAAAAGAGCTTCAACAGCCCATTTATATTTCCATTTTTCTTTTTTCTCTTCTATTTTTTTCAACTTATGTACCTCTTTTAAATTTAGAAATGATGGTGAAAGTTTAGATAAATTTTACGGTTTAGGTCTAGTAGAATTTCTCTATTTTCTACTAAGCATTGCTACTTAGCTGTTTCCATTTAAAGAAAATATCCATTTTTTTGGAAACTAGATCGCCACTTAAATCCGTACCTCAATCCCCAAACTTTCTTGCTACTTTACACAAACATTCTAGAAGTTTTCCTTGAAATTTTGATTACTACTATTAGTCTCTTTTGCAACAATAATTTCATAGCAACAAATAAAATAATTATGGCCATAATTATTTTATTTTCTTCACTAATCCCGAATTTATCACTCAAGACAGGCTACTCTATGCATCGTGTCTTGGCACTTTGCATAGGTTACACTTAAAATAATATATTTCATTTTAAGTCTCAGCGAATATAGGAATGAATATATATGCCATTATATATTTTCCTATATTCATTCTTCCTACTAACACACAAGACTGGGCGTTTCGCGCATTAATAACAAGCTTCATAGATATGCCTTCTAGTGGATTTTTAGCCCCACCCTCATAATAGTCAAAATTACTAGAATAATGCACCATCATTTAAATTATAACATATATTATAAAATTTAGCAATATTAATCATCGTCAAACTCATATTCGTCTTCAAATAAATCTTCTAATTCTTCTGCCATCTCTTTATTTTCTTTTTCCTTTTTTACCTTAGGTCTATACTCTAAATTTTCTTCTGTTGTTTTTGGAATTTTATTAATATGTGTTTTCTTGCTTTTTGGTTCCTGTGTTTCTTCATTTGATGTATTTGTATTTTCTGTTTTACTACATTTATTAGAATTTTTATTCATTTTTTCAATCAAGTCTGGTATATAATCTAGTATTTTATCTATACACGAACTATGATTAACTGGTAATAGTCTTACCTTTCCTTGCTCAACAATTAAAAAAGCAATTGGATTTATACTTACTGCTGCACCGCTACCGCCACCAAAAGGCAATCTATATTGTACCTTTTCGTCTTTATCTTTTTTTGTGTATTCATCTATTGTTTCTCCTTTAAATTCGCTACCTCCTGCTGCAAAACCAAAGCTTACTTTAGATATAGGTATAATAGTAATATTACCTGCTGTTTCAATTGGCTCTCCTATAATTGTGTCTACATCAATCATACTTTCTATACTATTCATAGCTGTGAGCATAAGCCCTTCTATTGGATGATTTTCCCCCATTATCTTGTTTTCCACCTTTCTTTTTTAAATCTGATAATATATTTATAATATTTACCATTTTTACACAAATTATACATCTTAGGTTAATATTAATTAGATTCTCTGAAACATTTAAGAATTCTATTTTGTTATCAAATTTTCCATTTAACTTGGGTGCAACAAATATTGGAATAATTGCACAAACAAAAGCATATATTCCAGATGATAAAACAGTATTAAAAGTTGCAAAATATCCTTTTATATTAAACAATTCTATTGTAAATTTTGCATTTTTTAATGCTTTTAAAATATCTTTATTAACAGGTTTGTTATCTTTTAATTTTTGAATATCAATTTTTCCA
The DNA here is from genome assembly GCA_947594065.1 of uncultured Clostridia bacterium. Taxonomy (GTDB): domain Bacteria; phylum Bacillota; class Clostridia; order TANB77; family CAG-508; genus HGM13634. The sequence goes on along the minus strand of CANQDX010000008.1, from coordinate 28,799 downwards.
GAATTTAATAAATTATTTATTTTCTCATTATCAATTGTTATTTTCAATAATTTTAGTTTATTTAAAAAATATACTGCAATATTTAAAACAAAATCCACTTTCAGTTTTTCTTCTTTATTAGATATATGTAACTTATCAACTTCTATTTTTAACGTAGATAACGCAAAAATAAAAAATGCAAAACAGCTTAAAATGACGATTCCTAAAATAATAAAAACTAGTATCATTGGTTTTCTCCTTTAATACTAGTTTTCACACTTATTTTATTTTTAAACAGGAAATACTCTAAAAAAGTCTGTGCATTTGAGTTATTTTCTATTTTTTTCTACTGTAATATCTCCAAATAATTTTTCTTGCATTGTTGTTACTTTATTTCTTCTAGATAGTTCTAGTAGTCCAGTAAAAGCAGTTACTACTTCTTGTTTGTTGCACTTAGATAAAGAATATAACTTGTTAAACACAAATTTAGGTTTTCTAATTAATTCTTTAAACATTTCTTTCACTTTGCTTGCTACTGTGTAACTTTCTGTAATTGCAATTCTTTCAATGTTTCTTGCATTTTGATTTATCTTTTCTTTATTTCTTTCCACTAATTCTTGATAAATATTAGGTATCATTTTAGAGTCATATTCTACTTCTAGCTTTTGTTTTGGAAGTTCTATTACTTCTGCAATTTTAAAAAATCTTTGTGAAAATTCTTCATAATTTTCTTTTAGCTTAGAAGTAATTTCTTTGTATTTTTTATATTCTATTATTCTTGCAATTAACTGCTCCTCTGTAAGTTCTTCCTCTGCTTCTACTTCGTTTGGAAGAAGCCCTTTTGATTTAATATAAAGAAGAGTAGATGCCATTATAATGAATTCACTTGTTACTTCTAAATTAAGTTCATTCATTTTATTAATATAATCTATATATTGGTCTGCTATTTGGCTTATTTTAATATCGTAGATATTCATTTTGTTTTTATCTATTAAATGACATAGCAAATCTAATGGACCTTCAAAGTTTTCTATTTTAATAGCATATTTATTTGACTCTAGTGTAAGTACATTTTGCATAAATTAATTCTCCTCTTCAATTGCTTCTTTGATAATATCTTCTATATATCCTTTTTTTCTTAAATAATTTTCTATTTCTTCCGGTGACATTGTAGATTGTTTTTTATTAACAATAGTTTTAGCAGATTCTAATTCATATTCATAAAGCTCATCGCTGTGGCTACTAAAGTAATCTTCTATTTGATTATTTTCTATACCTTTTGAATATAATTTATATTTTATTTCTTTTTCAGATAAATGATTAAGAGCCATAAACTCAGCTATTGCTCTTTTTATATAATCTTCATCACTTAAATACCCTGCTTCTTTAACATAATCTATTATATCATTTAATAAATTTTCTTCAAGTATTTTAGAGAATTTATTTCTTACCTCATATTCTGTTCTTTTTTTATACATAATGTAATTCATTACTTTTGTTTTAGCTTTATCAAAATCTTCTATACTATATTCCATTTTTTCACCAAACCATACTATATAAAATACCAAGCAACGGTTTTCAAAGCTAGAAACTAGTTAGTTTTTAACCAACTAGTTTCTATTCTTTCTAAAATAACTATTCTTCGCACTTTACATTGTTTATTCTTCTTCGTTATCTTCTTCTGTTTCATCTTCTACAAGGCTTTTTTCAAATGCTTCTGAAAATTTTGCTCTTATTTTTTCTTCAATTTCCTTCATCATTTCTGGATGTTCTTTTAAGTATTCTTTTACATTTTCTCTACCTTGTGCAATTCTTTCACCATTATATGCAAACCAAGAACCACTTTTTTCTATAATATCTAGGTTTACACCTATATCTAATATATTTCCTTCTTTAGATATTCCTTTACCATATACAATATCAAATTCTGCTTCTCTAAATGGTGGAGCAACTTTGTTTTTTACTACTTTAACTTTTGCTCTATTTCCTACTACTTCTCCATCTATTTTAATGTTTTCTACCTTTCTAATGTCTAATCTTACAGAAGCATAGTATTTTAATGCTCTACCACCAGTTGTTGTTTCTGGATTTCCAAACATAATACCAACTTTTTCTCTTAATTGGTTAATAAATACTAATACTGTTTTTGATTTATTAATTGCTCCTGCTAATTTTCTTAAAGCTTGTGACATTAATCTAGCTTGTAAACCTATATGAGAATCTCCCATATCTCCATCAATTTCTGCTTTTGGCACTAATGCTGCAACAGAGTCTACAACAATAACATCTAATGCACCGCTTCTAATTAATGCTTCTGCAATTTCTAAAGCTTGTTCTCCTGTATCTGGTTGAGATACAATTAAATTATCAATATCTACACCTAAATGTTTTGCATAAACTGGATCTAATGCGTGTTCTGCATCAATAAAAGCTGCTTCTCCATTCATTTTTTGTGCTTCCGCAATAATATGCAAAGCAAGAGTTGTTTTTCCGGAAGATTCTGGTCCATATATTTCAACTATTCTTCCACGTGGTACTCCACCAATACCTAGAGCAATATCTAAACCAAGCGCTCCTGTTGGTATTGCCTCTATATTCATTGCTTGGAATTCTCCAAGTTTCATTACTGACCCTTTACCAAATTGTTTTTCAATTTGTCCCATTGCTACTTCTAAAGCTTTTTTCTTTTCTGCGTTTTGATTTTCCATTTTTTCACATTCCTTTCTTATTGTAAAAATTCTAATAGATTATTTTTAAAATCTATATTTAAACATTTGTTTGTATATTAGTATTATATATTAAAAAAAAATTTTGTCAACAGTTTTTTGAATTATTTTTTAATTTTTTGATATATCAAAAATAGGGAAAAGAAGTTTTTTAAAACCCTTCTTCTCCCCATTCCTTTTTATTATATATTATTTTTTTGAAATTGCAAGCATTTTTCATCGCCTTTTATTGATATTTTTCGACAAAAGGAGTGTCCCCAATGGGGTCAAATGGACCTTTTTAGGAACGTCCCCAATGGGGTCATTTTTTATATTCTCTATACCAATTTTCTATTCCATAAAATAAATTGTATGAGTTTGGATGAATATTTCCTTTTATATTTCCTGAATATATTAATGTGTTAGTATTATAATATAAACTTATATAAGGTACTTTATTGTTATATATTTCCACTATTTGCGTATATATTTTTTTTAGCTCATTTTCATCTGTTGTATTTTTTGCTTGTGATAATAATTCTTTTATTTGCTCGTCTTTAAAATTAGCAGTATTTGATTCTTGGCTCAAATATTTATCTAGTGAAGGGCTATAACCATAAGTGCCATTCATTAGTATCATATCATAATTTTTGTTTTTTAAATAATTATTGTATTGTTTTTGCGTTGCTTCTTCTACTGTTATTCGAATTCCTACACTTTCTAACTGTTCCTTTATTTTATTTGCTACTTTAACCATATTGTTACTTGTTTTATTTACAACAAGTTTTAATTCTATTGTTAAATATCTGTAATTTACTGTTTTTCTCCATTTTTTAGAAGAGTATTTCCATTTTTTATCTACTAAGAACTTTTTTGCTGTATTTTGATTATATGTAACGGAAACATTACTGCTATCATAGGCATAACTTCCAAAATCTAATGGAAAGTTTGAAACCTGAAATTTACCGTTATAGATTTCTTTTATTATTTTTTGTTTATCAATTGCAGAATTAATAGCCTGCCTTACTTCTACATTTGATAAAACCTTTTGATTACAATTTAAACTAAGATAGATGTAATTTCTATTAATATATTCTTGTTTACTGTAGTTGGTATTTTTTAGATATTCTTCTATGTTTGTATTGGAAGTTGTGAATAAATCTATTTCTCCAGATTTATAGGCATTAATAGCACTTGATAATGAATCATACAAACAGATAGTTATTGTATCTAGCTTAAATGTTTGGTTATTCCAACCTATTACATTTCTTTTTAATAGAATTCTATCATTGCTTACATCAGAGATGTAAAATAATCCTGTTCCTATTGGTTTTATGTTTTTACTTTCTTGTTTAAAGTTTTCTTCATTAAAGTAACTTCCAGAAACAATTGGAAAGATTAGATAATATTCAAAATATGGAACTTCCTTATTTAGCTTTATTTTTAATGTATATTCATCTATTTCTTGTATTTCTGAAATATTTGCTACATTTTGTGAATAAGCTGAATGATTGTCTTCTTTTTTTAACATATCTATTGTAAAAATAACATCTGAGGAATTAAAATTACTACCATCTTGCCATTTTACATTTTCTCTTAATTTGATTAGATATGTAGTATTATCTAATTGAGTCCATTCTGTTGCTAAAGCACTTTCTAGTTTATAATCTTGTGTTAGAGTAAATAATGGGTCGAAAATAAGTCTTGATATGTCTTGCACATTTTTATTATTGCTTAATATTGGATTCATATTGTCTAATTCAATAATGCCAATTCTAATATCATTAGATAATATTTTTTCTGCATTATCACTGAATTTTTGAATTTCTTGCGCTTTTTCTGTGTTATTTTTATGTGGTATGTTCATATATACTGCTGCAGCTATGATAACTACTATTAATATAATAAAAATGATTTTAAAAGAATTTCCTTTCAACTTAGATTCTCCTTTGATTTGCTTTTTGATATATCATATATCATTTTGGATTTTTTTTCAATTGTTTTCTATAAAGATTAATAGAATGAAAAAAAGTGGCGATGCCACTTTTTATATTATCATCTATTATTTAGAAAATTACTAAACTCTAGATTCTACTATTATTTTTATACCGGTTCTGTCTTCACCTTCCACCTCTACTTCAGCGAATGCTGGTACACATACTAGGTCAACTCCTGCTGGAGCTACAAATCCTCTTGCAATTGCTACCGCTTTAATTGCTTGATTTAATGCTCCTGCGCCTATTGCTTGCATTTCTGCTTTGTTAGATTCCTTTACTAACCCAGCGATTGCACCTGCAACTGAATTTGGATTTGATTTTGCTGAAATTTTTAAAACTTCCATTTCTTTCCTCCTAAATATAAATTTTGTTTCATCTGTGAACAAGTATATTTATATTATATAAATTCATTCTTGTCTAGTCTTTTTTGGAAATTTTTGGAAATTTCGTATTCTATTTTCCTTGATTTTTCTACATATTTAATCTGCTTACCTTTTCTATTCGACCATTTTCGTCATTTATATTGAATAAGCAACTATTAAACTTACTTTCTCCAGTTGCTAATTTATATTTTTCTGGAAGTGTTGTAACAAATCTTTTAATTGATGCTGCTTTATCCATTCCAATAACAGAATTAATTGGTCCAGTCATTCCAATGTCAGTTATATATGCTGTGCCGTTTGGAAGAATACATTCATCTGCTGTTTGTACGTGTGTATGAGTTCCAAATACAATATTTACTCTTCCATCTAAATAGTTAGCAAGTGCGATTTTTTCTGCTGTGGCTTCGGCGTGAAAATCTACTATAATTATATCTACTTTATTTTTTATTTTTTCTAAGATATTATCTGCTTCGATAAATGGATTTTCTGCTAATATTCCCATATTAGTTCTTCCAATTAAGTTAATTACTGCTATTTGTTTATTCTTGTATTGATAAATAGAGTAACCTTTTCCAAGTACATTTTTGGGATAGTTTGCTGGTCTTATTATTTTTTCATCATCTATGAAATTAAATATGTCTTTTTTTGCCCAAGTATGATTTCCTAAGGTTACAACGTCTGCTCCAGCATAGATTATTTGTTTAAATAATTTTTCTGTTATTCCCATTCCATCTGCTACATTTTCCCCGTTTACAATTACGAAATCTATTTTTTCTCTTTGCTTTAAATTAGGCAAAATTTCTTTTAACTTGTTTAATCCATTTTCTCCTACAACATCTCCAACTGCTAATATTTTCATACTTAAGTTTCATCCTTTCCTTTTATATATTATTATCATACTACATATTTTAAGGTTTGGCAATCCCTTTGGAATGAAGATAATTTGATTTTTCCTTTATTTTCTGGTATAATTAATATATACCATTAAAAATGGTAAATAATTTTTAGGAGGCAAACATCGATGAAGTTTGCAGAAATTATCAAGGCAGCCGGAATTTGTCCTAAGTTTTATCCCAAGTCCTCTGAAATCCCTGTCACTGTGTTCAGTGATGGCGATGATGTGAGTGAGGAAAGCCTCTCTTTCCGCGAGAAACTTTTCGAGAGTAACAACGTTTCTCATACAAGGTTTTCATTTTTCCTTCGGAAACTTGAATGCACTGATGAGATAACGCTCCGTCAAGTCTCAATAACGCCTGAAAACGTTATCATTTCCTACAATGCAGGAAAAGTTAAAGTTCTTCCTCGGCAATTGCAGTCTTGATAATTTAAAAGCGATCACCCTTAACAGGTGATCGCTTTTATTTTATTATTTTGCATATTCTATTGTTCTTGTTTCTCTAATAACATTTACTTTAATTTGTCCTGGATATTCCATTTCGTTTTCTACTTTTTGAGCAATATTTCTTGCCAAAACTGTCATTTCTGCATCAGAAACTTTTTCTGGTTTTACGATTATTCTAACTTCACGTCCTGCTTGAATTGCAAATGATTTATCAACGCCTTCGAATGAATTTGCTATTTCTTCTAGGTTTTGCAATCTTTTAATGTATGCTTCTAGTGTTTCTCTTCTTGCTCCTGGTCTAGATGCTGAAATAGCATCTGCTGCTTGAATTAGAACTGCTTCTAATGATTTTGGTTCAACATCTCCGTGATGTGCTTCTACTGCATTAATTACTAAATCATTTTCTTTATATTTTTTAAGAATATCTACACCAAGCTCTACGTGTGTTCCTTCCATATCGTGATCTAATGCTTTTCCAATATCGTGTAATAGCCCTGCTCTTCTTGCTCTTGTTGAATCTAAACCTAATTCTTCAGCCATTATTCTTGCAAGATTTGATACTTCTATAGAGTGGTTTAAAACATTTTGTCCATAGCTTGTTCTGTATTTTAATTTACCAATTAGTTTTATAACATCTGGATGTAATCCCATAACTCCTGTTTCTAATGTTGCTCTTTCTCCTTCTGCTTTTATGGTAGCTTCAATTTCTTCTTTTGCCTTTTCTACCATTTCTTCTATTTTAGCTGGATGTATTCTACCATCTTCAATTAATTTTTCTAGTGCAATTTTTGCTACTTCTCTTCTTAATGGATCAAATCCTGAAATTACTACAGCATCTGGTGTGTCGTCTATAATTAAGTCGATACCTGTTAAGGTTTCTAATGCTTTTATGTTTCTACCTTCTCTACCAATAATTCTTCCTTTCATATCATCATTTGGTAAATTTACGATAGACACGGTTGTTTCAGATGTATGGTCTGCTGCACATTTTTGAATAGCATAACTTAAAATTTCTTTTGCATTTTTATTAGCATCTTCTTTTGCTTTTGCCTCAACTTCTTTAATTAATGCTGCTTTTTCATTATTTAATTGTTTTTCAAGTTCTTGTAAAAGTTGTTTTTTAGCTTCATCTGTGGAAAGACCTGAAATTCTTTGCAATTCTTGCATTTGTCTATTAAATACCTCTTGCAAATCTCCTTTTTTCTTTTCAATTGCTTGAAATTCCTTATCTAATTCTTTTTCTTTCCTTTCATAAGCTTCTGCTCTCTTATCTAAGTTTTCTTCCTTTTGTATAATTCTTCTTTCTTGACTTTGTACTTCGCCTCTTCTTTCTCTAATCTCCTTATCTAACTCTTCCCTAGACTTCATTATTTCTTCTTTAGCTTTAAAAATTTCTTCTTTCTTTATGTTTTCTGCATCTTTTTTTGCGTTTTCTAGTAATCTTTTTGCTTCATTTTCAGCACTTGATATTTTTGATTCAGCTGATTTTTTTCTAACAATTATTCCTGTTGGAATAAAAACAGCTCCTGAGATTAGAACAGTGGCGATAACGATTATAATTGTCATAATCTTATCCCTCTTTTCTATTAAATTTTCAATGTTCTAACATATATATATCTAAATTATATTTATATAATTAAAACTTTCCTATTATATTTTACCTTTATTCTTGTAAACTGTCAAGTGGTTTCATTAGGAATTCACAAAAAGTAAATTGGAATTATACAGACGTTTTCATATATTATTTTTTTATTCCTTACTGTCGAGCTTTGTTAAAGCTGTAAGGCATTAAAATGCCAACAGCTTTATACAAACTCTCCAAACTGCGCGTCATTGCAAAAATAATATATGAAAACGTCTACATTAAATACTAAGACAAATTAAAATTTTCGAAGAAAAAAAGAATAAATCCTATTAATTATAGAATTTATTCTTTTTTAATTTTTATCCGAATATTCCTTTTTTTCTGATTGGTGGCTGTTCGTTCATAGTTATGGCTAATTTTTCAAGTAAGTCTCTTTGTTCTTTGGTTAAACGTTTTGGTGTTTTTACGATAACAGTGAAAATGAAATCTCCATAGGTTGAGCTATTACCATTTCTAAAGCCTTTTCCTCTTATTCTGAATTTTGTATCAGTTTGAGTTCCCTCTGGTATTTTAAATCTTTCTATTACGCCATTTACCATTGGTACTTCTATTTCTGCTCCTAATGTTGCTTGTGTAATTGTAACTGGTACATCACAGTATACATTGCTTCCTTTTCTAGTATAGATATTATGATTTTTTAGATGTACAGTAATAAATAAGTCTCCTTTTTCTCCGCCTCTTATACCTGCTGCTCCTTGACCTCTTAATACTACTGTTTGGTTATCGTCTATTCCTTCTGGTATTTTTACTTTTATTCTTACTGGCTTTTTTATTTGTCCTTTTCCCCTACATATTTCGCAAGGTTCTTGAATTACTTTTCCTTCTCCGTGGCAATTAGGACAAGTTCTTGTTGTTTGCATTTGACCTAATATTGTAGTTTGCATTTGCGTAATTTGTCCTGTTCCACCACACATTGAGCACGTTGTTGCTTTCGTTCCTGGTTTTGCTCCTGTACCATTACAGGTTTCACAAGTTTCTTGTCTACTAAAACTTATTTCTTTTTCAACACCAGAGTATGCTTCTTCAAAGCTTATTTCTATATCATATCTTAAACTTGCACCTTTAATTGGTCCTGTTTTGGTTCTTGAAGTTGTTCTTCCTGAATTTCCAAAACCACCTCCAAAGAAAGAAGAGAAAATATCTCCTAAGTCTCCAAAATCTCCCATATTAAATCCGTCAAAGCCTGATGAAGAATAGAATCCTCCACCATTTCCTCCAAAGCCTTGTGGACCGTTATGCCCAAATTGGTCATACATTTGTCTTTTTTGAGGGTCAGACAAGTTTTCATAAGCTTCATTTACTTCTTTAAATTTTGCTTCTGCTTCTTTTTTATTGTCTGGGTTTGCGTCTGGATGGTACTTTTTTGCTAATTTTCTATATGCTTTTTTTAGTTCTTCGTCAGTAGCATTTTTATTTACACCTAATACTTCGTAATAATCCCTTTTCTCAGCCATTTTTGCCTCCAATATGTAATAAGAAGTAGTGAGAAGGTTGAAAAATAATATAAATTATTTTTCAACCTTAATCCTACACATCTTACTTCTAACTATTTATTATTATTTTCGTCTTCTGCATATTCTGCATCATATACTGTTCCTTCTGAGTTATCTCCATTTGATGCATTTTCAGTTCCTGCTGTTCCAGCATCAGCTGCTCCTTGTGCTGCGCTTGCTTGTTTGTATAGTTTTTCAGAAATTTCATAAAAGGCTGTTGTTAATTTTTCTGTTGCTTGTTTAATGTTTTCTGTATCTGTTCCTTCAAGTGCTTTTTTAACATTTGCAATTTCGTTTTCTACTTTTGCCTTTTCTTCTCCGCTTATTTTATCTCCTAATTCTTTTAATGTTTTTTCGCTGTTATATACTAAGCTTTCTGCATTATTTCTTACTTCAATTTCTTCTTTCTTTTTCTTGTCTTCACTAGCGTGTGCTTCTGCGTCTTTTACAGCTTTTTCAATATCTTCATCTGATAGATTTGAACTTGCTGTAATTGCAACATTTTGTTCATTTCCTGTTGCCATATCTTTTGCAGATACGTGAACAATTCCGTTTGCATCAATATCAAATGTTACTTCAATTTGTGGAACACCACGTGGTGCTGCTGGAATTCCTGTTAATTGGAATCTTCCTAATGTTTTGTTGTATGCAGCCATTTCTCTTTCACCTTGTAATACGTGAATTTCAACACTTGTTTGACCATCTGCTGCTGTTGAGAAGATTTGTGATTTTTTAGTTGGTATTGTTGTATTTCTTTCAATTAATTTTGTGAATACTCCACCATAAGTTTCAATTCCTAATGATAATGGTGTTACATCTAGTAATACTAGGTCTTTTACGTCTCCTGATAAAACACCACCTTGAATTGCTGCACCTATTGCAACACATTCATCTGGGTTAATTCCTTTGTCTGGTTCTTTTCCAGTAACTCTTTTTACTAATTCTTGTACTGCTGGAACTCTTGTAGAACCACCAACTAACAATATCTTATGCAATTTGTCTGCTGTTATACCAGCGTCTTTTAATGCTTGGTTAACAGGTCCTGCAGTTGATTCTACTAAGTCTCTAATTAATTCTTCAAATTTTGCTCTTGTTAAAGTTATATCTAAATGTTTTGGTCCCGTTGCGTCTGCTGTAATGAATGGTAAATTAATTTGTGTTTGTTGTACCCCTGACAATTCAATTTTTGCTTTTTCTGCTGCTTCTTTTAGTCTTTGCATTGCCATTTTATCTGTGCTTAGGTCTATTCCATTTGATTTTTTGAATTCTGAAACTAGGTAATCTATAATTCTTTGGTCAAAATCATCTCCACCTAATCTGTTATTTCCACTTGTTGCTAAAACTTCGAATACACCATCACCTATATCTAGTATAGATACATCGAATGTTCCTCCACCTAAGTCATATACCATTATTTTACTATCTGAATCTTCTTTATCCATTCCATAAGCTAAAGCTGCTGCTGTTGGTTCATTGATAATTCTTAATACTTCTAGTCCTGCGATTTTACCAGCGTCTTTTGTTGCTTGACGTTGACTATCGCTAAAATATGCAGGAACAGTTATAACTGCTTGACTAACTGTGCTTCCTAAATAGTTTTCTGCATCTGTTTTTAATTTTTGTAAAATCATTGCTGATATTTCTGGTGGTGTAAATTCATCACCTTCAATTTTTACCTTTTTATTTGTTCCCATTTCTCTTTTGATTGAAATAACTGTGTTTTCTGGGTTTGTAACTGCTTGACGTTTTGCAATTTGTCCTACTAATCTTTCACCATTTTTTGAAAATGCCACTACTGATGGAGTTGTTCTATTTCCTTCAGCATTTGGTATAACAACTGGTTCTCCTCCTTCCATAACAGCTACACAAGAATTTGTTGTTCCTAAGTCGATTCCTATAATTTTTCCCATTTTAAATTTCCTCCTTGAAATTTTTATATTTTAAAATTTTCTTTCTTTTGTAATTTTATATAATTAAAATTTAATAACTTATTTACGGTAACCCATAGATGAAATTCTTACGTTTTGCATCTTAATTGAGAACACCGGGAGCGGTTACTGTCATACGACGCTTTTCATTCATTTAATTAGCGACTACTACCATAGCGTGTCTAACAACCTTATCTCCTATTTGATAACCTTTTCTAAACACTTCTTTAATTTCTTTTTCACCTAAGGTTTCGTCTATTACAGAACTTACTGCTTCGTGGTATTCTGGATTAAAGGTAGTTCCTACTCCTTCAATTTCTTTTACCCCTAAAGATGTAAGTACATCTGTAAATTGCTTTAATACTAATTCTATTCCTTGCTTGTAACTTTCATCTTCTGTTTTACTGCCTACGGCTTTTTCTAAATTATCAACTACTGGTAAAAAACTTGATACAATGTCTGCAACTAAAGAATTGTATAATCCTTCTCTTTCTTTTGCACTTCTTTTTTTGAAATTATCAAATTCTGCCATTAGTCTTTTTAATCTGTCTGTTGTATCTTCTAGCTCTTTTTTCATATTATTTATTTCATTATCTTCAACACAATTTTCTTGTTCTACTTTTTCCTCTTGGTTTTCTATTTCTTCTTTTTTATCTTCTTCCAATTTTATGCCTCCTTTTAATTTGTATTTTTGCCATCGCCAAGTAGTCCGCCTTCATTCATTTTTCGATTAATGTATTTTAAAATAGAAATAACTTTTGAATAATCCATCCTTTTAGGTCCTATAATTCCAATTGTTCCAACTGATTTTCCGTGTATTTTATGATTGAATGTGATTATACTAAAATCTTTTAGTTCTTCATTTTCATTTTCGTCTCCAATATATACATTAATATCATCTGCTATTCCTGAGTGTAGTGTATCTATTACTAAATCTTTTGCATCTAGTACATTTACGAAATTTTTTGCAAGTTCCATACTTTTGAATTCAGGCAATTCAAATGCTTTATTAGTTCCCTCATAGTATAGTTTTCCTTGTTCATCAATTGCCTTTTTTAATTCATTTAATATTGGCTTAATAACGTGAATGCTTGAGCTCATTTCTGATAAAATATATTCCTCTATTGATGTATCTATTGAATCTAATGGTTTTCCTTTTAATTTGTTATTGAACATATAACTTAATGTGCTTATTTGTTCTTCCGTAACATCTTCGTCAAATCGAATGATGGTTTCTTTTATCATTCCAGAATCTGTTAGAATAATTGCCATCATTGTTCTAGAACCTAATAAAACGAATTTTATATCATCTATTATTTGACTATGTTTATCTGGTCCGATACTTACTGTTGGATAATGAGTTATTTCAGACAGTGTATTTGTTGTAATTTGCATTAAATCTTCTATTTGATTTACTTTCGTTTGCAATTTAGACTGCAAATAAATAACTTCTTCTAAACTGATATTGTCTTCTTTTAATAACTCATCTACATAGAAACGGTAGCCTTTAGCAGATGGTACTCTTCCTGCGGATGTATGTGGTTTGTCTAGAAAACCTTCTTTTTCTAAATCTGCCATTTCGTTTCTTACAGTTGCACTACTATAATCTAAGTTATATTTTTGTACAATTGCATTTGAGCTTACGGGTTCGGCTGTTTGAATATATTCTTCTATGATAGCTTGTAAGATTTGTTTCTTTCTATCATTCAACATTTTTCTTTCCTTTCATTAGCACTCTATATTATTATTTGCTAAACTAGTATTAATTATACAACTTTTTTAGCACTTGTCAATAGTCTTTGCTAAAAATATTAAAAATATTATTAAAAAGAACAATGTTGGAATATTTATTCCAACATTGTTCTTTTCATATTACTGTTTCTGCGCAATTTTTTAGTCGATTTCTATGGAGGCATACCGTTTCATAATTTTTAAAACAGATTCAGACCATCCATAATCTCCGTCAAAGGTCGGTGGGCAATAACTTAAATTTACTTCGTAAATAGTGTTATTACCTTTTAGATTTTTGTGCAAACAGATAATAGCTCTTCGCAGTCCTTCTTCTACTGATTCAAAAGCCATTCCTTTTCCATCCGAGCCAATCATTCCCCCATAATTATGCTTGTTTACTGCTAAAGAAGATCTGAAGTAACCACATTCTAAACTCATTACTGAAATAGAAAATAGTTCATTTACTTCATATTCTTTTACAGTATCAACCATTATTTGAGGCAAGGTGTTTAAAATTACTTCATCTTTTACTAAATGAGATTGACGAAGCATATATTCAAACTCTTCCTTGGTGAAACCAATTGGCTTTGACATATCCATTTTACCTGAAATACTGATGGATAACTTTTCTTTTAAGCTTGCTTTCATACTTTGCAGTGCTTCGTATTCTTCAAGCTTACTAGACAAGTTCATATATGTTTCATATATGATACCATATTCTAGTTCTATTCCATCTAGTTTTTCTTTTACATCCTTTAATTGAGAATCTAAATTTTCAGATAAAGATAATGGCTGTCTCAGTATTTCGGAACATTCTCCAGATGTTTGCTCTAGCCGTTTTTTTACATCTGCCAGAAGTTTTTCTGCTTCGTCCAGTTTAGTTTTTGCATTATTATAATACAAATCTAACTGGTCTTTTTCTTGTTGTTCGTCTTTGAAAAGTTGTTCAAGAGATGCTTTTGCATCGTACAATTTTTCGTTTGAAATTTCTAGGTTTTTCTTTTGGTTGTTATGTTCGTTTTGCATTTCATTGATTGACGAAACAATAGCTTGTTCTTTCTTTTCATTTTCAGCTTCTATGCTGGCCGATAAGTCGCTTGAGGTTTCTTGGGTTTCGAGAATACTGATTGTTTCTTCGCTTGATGGTTCGGTTTCTGTTTGATCTGCTTTTTGAAAAAGAGCGATGCTCATTACCAATGCTATAACAATAATTGTTATAGAGATAATGAAAAGTACCCTTTTTTGCTTGTTTTTGAACACATCTGTAATGTGTTCGCTTAGATGTTTCCGGTTGCGCTCTTTTTGGTTTTGCATAATTTTTTCCCTTCCTTTTTTTGTTTTTTTTGAAATTGCGCAGCTTTCTTTTTTACAAAAAAGAAAGTACAACAATATTCTATTCTTATATTATATCACATTTTGGCTAAAAAATCAAAATTCAACAGTGATTTCATTTTCTAAAATTTTACAAACATTGAAAATTTTATACACAATGAAAATGTATGATTTATTTAAAAAAAGACATAATAATAACAAATACTACAAAATACGATATTTTGCAAAATAGTATTTAATATTATTTTAGAAAGGATGAAGAAAATGAAAAATCTTAAAAAAGTAATTTTATCTTCAATATTATTTATTTCATTATGTTTTATTTCTAGTTTTTGTAACGCTGCAGAAACTAAAGTTGTGGGAAATGAAGGCGATTTAATTAATGCAATTAGTCAAGCAACAAATGGAGATGTAATTGAATTATCTGCTAGTATTTCTTTAACAAAGCCTATTGAAACTACTGGAAAAACTTTAACAATTAATGGTAAGGGAAACAGCATTTCTAGACTTGTAGAAAGCTGGGAACAATCTGGTAACAATGGTACATTAATTAGCGTAGGTGCTGGTGGTAAACTTGAATTAAAAAATCTTACTTTAACTAATAGCCAAAAATACGGTGCTCAAGCATATAACGGTGGTCACCTTGTATTAAATGGTGTTACTATTTCTAATTGCGGTTATGGTGGTGTTTTAGCTAATGCTGGTACAGTTGAAGTAAAAGATTTAACTTTACAAAGAAATGGTTCTCCTAATAATAATGGTATTGAAATTGCAAAAGGTGATACTACAGATGAAGATAATGTTCCTGTAGTTGTTATGAATGGTACATTGTCATCAACAGAAAAAGAAAACGTAATTTATGTTGCAAAAGATAATCCTAATTTAAAAACTTTTGAAGTAAAGAATGCAGAAGATACAATCGACAAAATTTTAATAAGTGATAATAAAATTGTTATTACAGATGAAGATAATAAAATTTTATATCAAAGTGCCGAAATTACAAATGCAACTGTTAAAGGAGATGACTATGTAGAAACTAAACCAGAGACTAAACCAGAAAATAAAAAAGATACAACTCCTAAAACAGGTATAGAAATTTCTTTAGTATTCGCTGTTTTAACTATTGCATTTTCTATGTTATGTATTGCTTCTTTAAAAAGAAATGAAATAAAGGATTAATTATAATTTAAAAGTATTTGTATGTACTTTTTTGCAAACAAGAAAAAGTGGCACAGCCACTTTTCTTGTTGCCATTTTTTAATAACAAATGGAGGTAAAGATGAATAAGATTATTTCAAGAATTATATACATAATTGCATTACTATTAATATGTATTTGCTCTGCCTTTCTTGCAAAATACTATTTAGATAGCCAATATACCCAAAAAGAAGCTAATATTTTGAATGAAATATCTATTCAAGAGGATAATACAAATAATAATACGGTTATTTCAGAGGAAAAGTCTACAACTGTAAAAACAGAACGAATGTCTAAAATAAAAACTTTGCAAAAACAAAATAGTGATATAATTGGCTGGATTGAAATTAGTGGTACTAAAATTAATTATCCTGTTGTGCAAGGAAAAGATAATAATTATTATCTTAATCATAATTATAAGAAGAAATTTTCTGTTAATGGTGCTATTTTTTTAGATAAAAATTATTCTTGGAATACTCCTGATAGTAATTTATTAATTTATGGGCATCATAGCACTTTTAAAGATTTATTAAAATATCAAAACAAAAAGTTCTTTACTAGTCATCCTACTATAAGATTTACAACTAATAGTGAGGATGTAGATTATGAAATTTTAGCCGTTTTTAAGTCTAAAGTTTATTATCAATCTGAAAAAAATGTTTTTAGATATTATTATTTTATTAATGCTAAAAATGAAGAAGAATACAATGATTTTGTTTCAAATGCTAAGAAAGCATCATTGTATGATACAGGTGTAGACGCAAAATATGGCGATCAATTACTTACTTTGTCTACTTGTTCTTATCACACAAAAGATGGCAGGTTTGTAATTGTCGCCAAAAAATCTGATAAATAGTTATTATTGCATCATTTGCATTGCGTCACTGGATTGTATTCCTTCTAGATTGTAATAGGTATCTGGTATATTTCCTACAATAACATTTTCTGCAAGTAATAATTGGTTTGATATAGATTGATTTATTGTGTTAAATGGTGTTAATATGCTTATTTCACTTTCTATTTCTAAATATAGTCTATGTAATGTTTGATTAATTCCTTGACTTATAAATTCACTTTTAACATTTGTTTTTACATTACCAATTGTGGAAATTCTAATTGGAATTTTGTAGCCTCTGCCAGAAAGTAGACTAATTCCTGTAAAGCTTCCTAAACTAATTGTTACGTCTTCCTCTAAAGTTTGATTTATAGCATCTTGTATTTTTGTTGCCACATCTGATATAACATAATTTATATTTTTCATATTTGATTCAAGCATTATAATACTGCCTGCATCGTCTTTATGTATAATAATAAAATCTGAATACTGATAATTTTGTATCACTTTTGTAGTTTCATTGTTGGTAATAATAGTCGCAATACTTTTGGCTTTTTCTGTGCATATGCTGTTGAAAATTGGTATAACAGCTTTCACAGAAATGAAGATAGCTATCCATAGTATGCATAGAATAAGAAAGAACCTTTTTAGTTTATTATTAGAGTAAGGTCCTTTCTTATGAATGATAAATAATTTCGGTATTTTTATTCTAGGTCTAGAATAAATAACTGCCATAATTTTTACCTTTCTTTTTAAGCAATTTTATGCATACTATATCTTGGTATAAATAATTTTTGACCTATACTTAGATTATTTGGATTTTCTAAATTATTTACACTTACAATATCTTCTACTGTTGTTTTATATTTTTTTGCAATATTCCACAATGTATCATTTTCCTTCACAAGATAAATAACCATACTTGGCATTTGATCTCCTACATTTTCAGATAAATTAATTTGATCTATTAGATTTATATTAGCATTACTATAAGACTCAATTTGAAATTCCAAATCAATTTTGCAATCAATTGCTCCATCAGATGTAACAACAAATTCATCACTTATGCTGTTTACTCTTGTGTTTACTGTTTGATTTACTTTGATTTGTTCATCATTAACTGTAAAGGTAAATGGTAAAGTATATCTTTTTACATCCATTCTAGTATTTGCTTCTGATGAAAAAATGAAATTTAAACTTAATTCTCCTTCATAAATAATTCTTCCATTTAAAATATTCATTTTATTAATATTAGTGCTAATTTCTACATCATAAATTTTATTGCTTGATATTTCAGGTACAGATATTTTTTCTCTAATATTACAAATTTCTTTGCTTATTTTTTTATTCATCATTGTATTAATTTCTTTTTGATTAAAACCAACATCTGCAATTGGGCAATACATATCTTGGATTAATTCAATGTTTATACTATTAGTTGCTTCACAGCTTATTTCAAATTCTATTTCAACATAAATAGAATTTCCTTCTGCTGAATCAGGTTTAATAATTATATTTTTTATTTCATAGTTACTACTTAATATGTTATTTTCTGATACGTTATTCATATCAATAAAGCCCATTACTGGTATATTAGATGTTATTATTTTGATTTCTCCATTTTCTGTTAAATACATTATTTTTACATTAGCTTCCGCTTTTAGCAAAACCTTATTATAACTTACTTTCATTTCATCATTTACAAGTTTTATTTCTGTTTTTAATATTTCTGCAAGGCGCTCCTCGCCGTTGATTGCTATTGTATCTTTAGCTACTCCTCTACAGTTTCCGTTTCCAACCAAACTGTTAATTTCCATATTGGTATTAAGTGTTTGTATTCCCTCTATATTATTAATTTGCTTTAGAATACTAATTTCTTCATTAGAAAAAATCATCATTTCTATTTCTAATGTTACCTTACTGCTTATTTTTCTTCCGTTTAATACTTTACATTCGATGTTTTGAATATGTATATTACTTTTTAAATTCATTCCAGTTCTACAATTATCTATATCTATTATTTGTGTAAAATCTAGTGTGTTGGTTAATCCTCTTGTAAAATCGTTATCTGAATCTGCTAGATATATGATATTTAACTGTATGCTTCCGTCAAATCTTACTTTTCCATCTAAAACCTCTTTTTTATATATACAAACATTTCCAACAGTATCAATAGTATTTAAGATATCTGGTTTAATATCTGGTACAATCATATCTCCTTCTATTGTGACTATTTCTTTTTTACTGCTAATTAATTTATTAACAGTTACAGTTTGTCTTGCTTCTTCTACTTCCATAAGAACCTCCTTATATATTATCTAAATATAGTTAAATATATTAAGGAAATAAAAAAAAATTCCTAAAAAATTAGGAATTTTTATATTATTATAAACTTCTTACTCTTTTTGTCTCCACAGGTGGTGGAATAAGAGGACTATATCCTTCACCATCGTAAACTTCAACTTCAACTGTTCTTGTTAAAACATCTTTATAACTATAGGTGACATTCCTTTCTTCGTCATCATATTTTACAATAAATAAGTTAGGATATGTTTTTTCTATTGTAGCCTCTTTTTCAAAAAATTTACTTCTTCCAAGTGTACCTTTTACAATTATCTTTTGTCCTATCTTGTCAGTAATATCTGTCTTCAAATTTGTAATATCATTTGGTAAAATCATTTTTGACCACCTACTTTATTAAGATAGTCACATTATATCATTCTCTACATAAAAAGTCAAAATAACATTATTGTCATTCATTCTCTGAAATTAGCTATTTTTCAATATTTTTTGAGGTTTTATTTCTTATTTTTACTTTTTTATTACAAATATATTACAAAAATATTACAAACGTTTTTTTCCCATTACTCCGCTTCCATCTATGCTTTTTTTACCATCTCTTAAATCATTTACTATATCATTTATAGTTACAAATTTGCTTCTTTCTGTAATAGCAATTTTTTCAGCTACAATTAATGGATCCATAAAATCAATCAAAATTCTTCCTGGAGAAGATGCAAAATTAGCTCCTGATGCCATAATTGCTTCAAAAAAGCTTTGACACGCACCTGCAAATATAGCTAATTGATTACTAGATGGACATACTTTTCTTGATTCTATAACTGCCTGAGCAAAGTACCTAGAATTTCTATAATTTGATATATCACTATATTTTGTGCCTGTTTTAATCATTCCATCGTGTCCTGTTAATACAAGAATATCTGGATTATACTTTTGAATATAGTCTTTTACAACTAAGTATTGTTTATTTTCTGCAACATTTCTTACTATTGCATCTAATCCCATTTTCTTATAATATCTTGAAGACTTTTCTGAATAAAGTTTATCTCCATCAAGATGTAAAATCTTCCCTGCTTTTATATCTTGAATGTTTCTTTCTTTATATTGTATTTGTTCCTTTTGTTTCTTTAAAAAATGATTAATTCTATCTTCTATTTTGCTATCTAAGCTTCGTAACCTGTCACTTACTTTTTCGCTATCTAATAAAGTAAGATCATTCAAATATGCGTCAGCAACAATTCTTGCTGTTATTCCCTTTAGAAGTGCTATTTGCATCCCATTTGTACTTTTTATTATTTTATCTACTGAAAATAATATATCGTAATGATGGGACTTTCTTGCAACAATGTCACCCTTCTTAATTTTCTCCATAGTATACACCTCTTATTAATTAGGCTTCTATATACTATGTCGAAAAATGATGTTTTGTGAATGTTAGATATTGTCTTTTCTAATTGTTTCAATTATATTTTGTTTATTTATTTTATTTAGAGAATATTTCATAATGCCTGCTACAAGAACAAATACAGCTAGAACTGAAATTACTAATCCACTTGTTGGAAAGATAAATCCCATTTCTTCACTTTCTGCAAATGCTTTATAAATTGCATAAGATAATCCTATTCCTATTGGCACACCTATTATTAATGATTTTGTTCCGTAAAATATGCTTTCAAGTCTTATCATTCTATTAAATTCTTTTGTTGTCATTCCTATTGATTTTAAGTTTGCAAATTCTTTGCTTCTTAGCTCCATATTTGTTGTAATAGTATTAAAAATGTTTGTAATTCCAATTAAAGATATAACTGTAATAAAGCCATATAGGAAGATTGCAATTACAAGCCATAAAGCATTGTTTGCTCTTGCTGTAGCTTCTATATTATTAATATAGAGATCTTTATCTATTTTTTTAGCATTTTCTTCTACCTGATCTGCATCATTACAATCAATATATAGGTTTGCTATATCATATTCATTTTCTAAACCATTTTTTTCAAGCCATTCTTCGCTAACAATCCATACTCCATTTGATTGATACCTTTGTTTCAATCCCATTGGTTTTTGGTCCGTCACTTTGATAATTTCTAATGTAATATTTTTTTCGTCTTTTTTATTTATATGTTTTGCTTCAATTTTATCGCCTGGTTGATAGTTGAAAGTTTGTACTTTAGTTAGTACAGAATTTCCTTTTTGATTTGTAACATAAGTTATAGCATCATCTATTAAAATTACTTTATCTTTTGCCTTTTCATAGCTTAATCCCAATTCTTTTAAGTATCGTTCATATTCTTCTTTTCCTAATGTTAACATTTGAAAACTGAATGAAGTTCTTTTGCCAGCATTTACAGGATATATTTTTTTTCCATCTTCTGAAAATTTTATCTTTTCAATATCTGTTTGCACACTTATTTTCTTTTGTAGTGAAAATTTATTAATTCCTTCTATTTTGCTCGTTTCTTGTAGTTTTCCATATTTTTCTTTATTGTCTGTATAAATCATTATATTGTAATCTTTTTGTCCATAATAAACATCGGCGGTTTTAAATGCATAATTCATAAAGCTTGACATTGCAATGAAAATGGAAACACTTACTACAATTGATATTACTGTTGTTCTATATTTTTTTCTATTTCTTTTTAAATTTTTATAAGAAATTTCTCCTCCAATTCCAAATAATTTTTTTACGATTTTAGGTGTTTTTAATTTTTTAGATTTTATTTTAATGTCTTCATTCGAACGAATTGCTTCAATTGGAGATACTTTTCCTGCTCTTTTAGCAGATTTTCTAGCAGATAATAAAATTGTAATTAAAGACAGAATAACTGCTACTACGATTGCAAGCCAAGGTATTTCAAAAATAAAATGAAGTCCATTTAGATTTTCACTTAAAATAATTTCAATTATTTTTAATAAAACAAATACTGCAAACATTCCCCCTAAAACACCTAAAGGAATTCCAATAACTGATAAAATAAATGCTTCATAAAACACATTTTTCTTAATTTGTTTTGATGTTGCACCAACAGATGCAAGCATTCCATATTGCTTCATTTTTTCAGTAATTGAAATGGCAAAACTATTTCTAATGCAAAAAATACTGGTAACTATAATAATTCCAATTACAATTATGCATAAATTATAAATCATACTTAAATTAGAACTACTTAAGTTTAATGCTTCATAACTTAATAAATATCCATTTTCATTTACTACATAACGAGCTTTTGCAAATTCTTGAAGCTCTTCTGTTGTTAGCTTTTTTCCTTGTTCTGAATTTTTATAAACTTCTTCTGAAATTCCTATAATATTAGATGTAATTTGATAGCGATTACTTAGTGCTTGAGAATTATATAGTGCATAAAAATTTGCTTTTCCTTGTAAATTACTTTCATCTAAATAGGTAATTACGCTATATCCAGGTGCAGAATAAGGTTCTATTGTTCTATTAGGTCTTTCTATAATTCCTACTATTGTATAGGTTTTAGTGGTAGTATTAATGATTTTCTCACTATTTTTCGTTTCAGTTGTGCTTTCTACAACTGCACCTGTTTGATAATCTAACATTTCTTCTGAATTATCATTCTGAAAAGGATTATTTTGATATAACTCAACTCCATCTTTTGCTTCTCTTTTTCCAACATCTATGCTTAATTTATCTCCAACTTTATAATTTACTTTTCCATTAGAAATAATGTGTTCACTAATGACTATTTCGTTTTCATTCTGTGGCATTCTTCCTTCAATTAATTTAATAGAAGATTCTGTTAATGCTCTTTCATTATAGGCCATTAAATATAAGTATGGTTTGTACTCATTTTGGCTTTCTTTTAAAATACTGTAACCCTTATTTTGCGTAATGTAATAACTTTCTATATTTCTATTGTTTTTTAAATATTTAAGTTCTTCAACTGGAACATTTTGAAATTCATAATGGTAATTTCCATCCGTTTGTCTTGCTTCTTCTATCATCGTTCTTCTAAAGCTGGTTGCTAAACCAGATACAGCTGTAATTAGAGCAGTTGCTAATATAATGCCAACAATAGTAACTGCTGTTCTTTTTTTATTTAATTTTAAATTTGTAATTGTTAATTTATTTAAAATTGACATCTCTTTCTCCTTTTTAGTTTATGATTTTTCCATCCTCAATTCGAATAACCCTGTCAGCCTGTTTTGCTATTTCCAGATTATGCGTAATCATAATGACTGTTTGATGATACTTTTTATTAGAAATTTTTAATAATTCCACAATTTCATCACTTGCTTTAGAATCTAAATTTCCTGTTGGCTCATCTGCAAGTAGTATAGCAGGATGATTCATTAATGCTCTACCAATTGAAACTCTCTGTTGTTGTCCTCCAGATAATTCGTTAGGTAAATGTTTTACTCTGTTTTCCAATCCTAACGTCTTCAATAAATCGTTTAAATCCTGCTTGTTAACTTTTTTGCCGTCCAAGTCACACGGAAGTGTAATGTTCTCTTCTACATTTAATATTGGAATTAAATTATAAAATTGATAAATTAAACCCACTTGTCTTCTTCTAAAAATGGCTAATTGATCATCATTTAATTCATAAATATTATTTCCTTCAATTAAAACTTTTCCAGAAGTTGGTCTGTCTACTCCGCCTAATAAATGTAATAAAGTTGATTTCCCACTTCCTGAACTTCCTACAATTGCAATAAATTCACCTTTATTAACGGAAAAAGACACATTATTTACAGCAACA
Source organism: uncultured Clostridia bacterium (assembly GCA_947594065.1). Classification (GTDB taxonomy): domain Bacteria; phylum Bacillota; class Clostridia; order TANB77; family CAG-508; genus HGM13634. Next base: position 5,204 of record CANQDX010000008.1, on the reverse strand, counting down.
ACCTCATTTTCTCCCTTCCCATATTTTTTAGTTAAATTTTCCACTCTTAAAATTTCCATTTTATTTTTTTTCCTTTCTTTCTGATATTAATTTTATTTTACAAATTTAAAATGACATTTAAGTGACTTTTAAAAAAAATCCAATACAGAATTATTATAAATTGTATTGGATTACTTTATTTAATATATTTTACATTAAAGGTTGTTCCTTTTCCTTCTTCTGTTTCTACTTCTATATAACCATTTTGCTTTTCAATAATGCTTTTTGAAAGTGAAAGTCCTATTCCATAACTTGTTTCTGATGAACTTTCTGATTTGTAGAATCTTTCAAATATATGTTTTAAATCTTTTTTACTAATTCCATCGCCTTTATCTTTTATGCTTATAGAAGTGTAAACATCATTTTCTTCAATATTTATTGTGATTGTTGTATTTTCTTTTGTATGTTCAACTGCATTTTTAATAATATTTTGAATAGCTTCTTTATTCCAATTATAATCCCCATAAAAAAATGTCTCTGCTTTTTTATTTTGTACGCAAAAAGAAACGTTTTTGATTTCTGCTAAAATTTCTAAACTTAATAAACATTCTTCTACAAGGTGATTTGCATTTATTTTAGTAGAAGTAAATTCAACTACTCCTGCATCTAATCTAGATAATTTTAAAAGACTTATAACAAGCCAATTCATTCCTTTTATTTGCCTTGTAATTTCCGTTATAAACTTCTCTCGTGTTTCCTTACTCATATTTTCACTTTGGCTTAAATTATCAAGTAAAATTAAAACAGAAGTAAGAGGGGTTTTTAATTGATGAGAAATATCAGATAAAGAAGCTGCTAAGGCCTCTTTTTGCATTGTGGAATTTTTTGCTTCTTCTTTTAACATAACTGTTATCTTATACAATTCATTTTTCAAACTGTTTAATTCGTCTTCTGAGTTTTCATCAATTGCTAAATCATATCTTTTATTTAATATACTCTCTACATATTCTGTTAATTTATCAATTTCCGATTGTCTTTTTCTTAAATATAAATAAAATACAAAAATGATTACACCTGATGTTAAACAGAATATGCATAAATTCTCTATGAGCACATTTTTATGCTCTTGCTGCATTCTTGCAATAAAGCTTTCTTCTCCATCTAGTCCATATTTTTTCAAAACATTTTCTTTGATTTGGGCATTTGACTTATTATTTAAAATTTGAATTAATTGTTCATCATCTACATTTGGATATTCTTGTTTTATTTGATTTACAATCCTACTAATTGTTGCATTTATTATTTCTCTATATGTATCATTTTGTTTTTTGTTTATGATAAAAGTAATAAGAAATGCAATAGAAATAATTAGAATACAAATGATAAGTAATTTCTTAATTTCTTTATCTTTTAAAATTCGCATTTTTCTTCCCTTCAATTTAATTTTATAAAATATCAATTTATTCTATAGCCAAGTCCTCGTACTGTTTCGATTATCTTTCCTTCTTTATCTCCAATTTTTTCACGAATTCTTTTTATATAAACTGTAAGTGTATTATCATTTACAAAATTTCCGGCTATATCCCATATATCATTTAAAATTTCTTCTCTGGTTATTAATTTGTTTTTGTTAGAAAATAAATTTAATAATATTTTATATTCTAATTTTGTAAGCATTATCTCTTTTTCATTTTTATATACTTTGCCCAAATCTACATCAATTCTAATATTTCCATTTGCTATATATGAATTATCTGCTTTTTCATTTCTTTTTAAAACATTTTTTATTCTGGAAATTAATTCTCTGTTTCGAAATGGTTTTATAATATAATCATCTGCACCTAAATCAAATCCCAGTACAACATCTTTTTCTTCATCTTTTGCAGTTAAAAAAATAACTGCTGTATTCTTTTTTTCTTTTATATATTTGCACAAATCAAAACCACTGCCATCTGGCAAAGATATATCTAACAAAACAACGTCAAACTTTTCTTTATCTAAAATACATAGTGTATCTCGTTTATTTTTTACAACACTATATTCGAAGTTTTCTTCTTTTAATAAATATTCTAATCCTAATATTATTGTTTCATTATCTTCTACTAATAATATCTTACTCACATAATCACCTTTATTATTATACCATATTTGATTAAATATATCATTTAAAAGTGACAAACAGATGACAAAAGGTTCTTAAAAATTTATTATTTTTAAGAACCTTTTAATTTTGTTATTTTATTTAGGAGTGTCCCCAATGGGGTCAAATGGACCTTTTTTGGAACGTCCCCAATGGGGTCAAATTACTTCTTTTTCTTCTCTTTCGTGTTCATATTTAAGCTTTGTTGCCATTCCTCCTCTTATATGTCTTTCTGCTTTATTTTCATCCAATATAATTCTTACCTCTTCTGCTAAAAGTGGATTAATTTTTAGTAATCTTTCGCTTACATCTTTATGTACCGTACTTTTTGAAATTCCGTACTTTTTGGCTGCTCCCCTTACCGTATCTTTTGAATCTATTATATATTTTGCAAGCTGAACTGCTCGCTCTTCTATTGATACACCTCGCATATTGCAAAACCTCCATACGAATACATTTACTTTTTTTAAATTGTATTCGTACAGAGGTTGTATTATGATTAGTTTATTTTTATTAATATTTGTTTTCTTATGCGTTTGTTTGTAATGAGTACACTTAATTTTTAATAATTATTTATTTAATAATATCTTTTCCATTTCTATAATATTATAAAATGGAATATTTACACCTTCTTCTGCAAGATTTACTACTCTTAAGGATTTAGTAATAACTTCTTCTTTAACAATCTCTGGAATTTCAACATCCTTATTTGAATTAGTATATTTTTTTTCTATGTATTTTTCTGTTGTAGGAAATATATTTTGTATTAAAAATACCGCTCTTTTTCCTAATACATTACCAAATACAAAATTATATATAGGTCTTTTTCCGCTTTTTATTTTTTTTATGTCATATATTTTTTTGTATTTATCGTATTTAGTAGATATTGGAACAAACCATATTATTTCCTTATTTTGCCTATCTCTAAAACAAAAAAAACAAGGTCTTTTATTTCCATTTTCTTTGTTTAGCATTAATCCATAGTCTTTAAATACATCAAAAAATTCATCTTTTATAAAATAAAATTTTCCATCTTCTATTACCATTTTTACGATATTTCTCCTTTATGAAAATATGGGATCTAATTTTTTTAGACCCCACATTTTACTATAATTAACATTTTTTCACCTGCCCATTTATATCTCGCAAGCAGGGTTGCGGCTCACATTCTCTCACCTATCCATTTAATTCGCAAATAGGGTTGCGACTCACATTTTAATTATAGCAGATATTAAATATCTACTACTATTATATTCATTATACACTTTTCTATTAACAAAAGTCAATAGTTTTCAAAAATTTCTTGATTTTTTACATTTTTTTACAATTCTTATTTACTTTCAATATTGTGAGAATTTTGATAAGTATTTGAATTAATATAATCTTTTATTTTCACATATATATCATACCAACTATAACATCTAATAATATTAGTTCCTTCACATTTTTTATTATACCCTGCATTAAAACAAATAACTGGTATTATTTGTGAAATATTATTTATATTTTCTACTTTATCTTCAATCATTAAATCTATCTTATTTTCTTTACAAATATTTAATTTATCTTCTGGACTAAATATCAATTTGTCATAGTATATATTATTATCTTTTAGCCAGTTTTTAACTGTTTCTCGCATTTGGTATCCTTGCTCATTATCCTTATCTGTGAGATGTCTAGCAGTTATAATATATATTTCATTTCCATCTTTATGAAGTTTATATGTTACCTCATCTGCATATTTTCTTGCAGGTTCTTCTGTTGCATATAATGGTAAATATTCAGACCAAAAACTATCATCAGTTTTAGTATCTATATCATATATTTCAGTAGTTTCATAGCCACTTCCATCTTTTATTTCTTTGTTATAATGTTCAAACATAAATTTACTACTACAATCTAATTGATATTGTTCCAAATCGGTAAGTACTCCATCTATATCTATTCCTATTCTCATTTTTATTTTCTCCTAATTTTATATTTAAAAATAATTTTTTATAAAATTTTTAAACAATTTCATATCATTTAAAGTTTCTGGGTGCCATTGTACTGCGATAATATTCTTCTTTTCAATTCCCTCTATTATTCCATCTTCACTTATTGCAGTAATCTTAAAGTCTGGAGCTAAATCTTTAATTGCTTGTTTATGATATGAATTGACTTCTATCGAATCTTTCTTATATACTTTATATAGAAATGAATCATTAATTAATTTCACACTATGTTTACTTTGATCTTTTAAATTATGATTTAGTATTTTTTGATACAATGTTCCTCCAAATAACATTTATCTTTCTATATTAAATTTATTTCTAATTTACAAACTTTTCAACAAACTTGTTAAATAATTTCACATCTTTTAAAATCTCTGGATGCCATTGTACTCCAACTATATTACCATCTTCTATTGCTTCTATTACACCATCTTCACTCAATGCTATTATATTAAAATTAGGTGCCAATTTTCTTATAGCCTGTCTATGGTATGAGTTAACTTGTATTTCTTTTTGATTGTATGTTTCACTTAAAAATGAATTTGGTGCAATTTTTACTTTATGCATACTGCCATCGGTAAGTTTGTGATTAAGTATATTTTGATTTAAATCTCCACCAAAATATACATTTAAGGTTTGGAGTCCTCCACATATTCCCAAAATTGGTTTATTATTTTTTATAAATAAATCAATTATTTGCTTATCTAATTTATATTCATCATATTTGTACTTTTTACCAGGAAATGGTACATCATTGTAATATTTAGGATCTACACCAACTGCACTACCTGGTAAAATAAGGGCATCACATATATTAGCAATCTCTTTTAAGTTCTTTTCTGATACAACTGGAATTATTAAAATGTTCATTTGATCAAATATTTCTTTATATGATTCATCTATTATATATCTTTTATTAAATGGTTTATCTTCTTCATAATTTTCTAATCTTTCTACTATTGCTATATTCATACATTATCTCCTCGTATAATATGTTTATAAGGTTTATTTAATATATTAACTATTTCACATAGAGTTTCTTTTTCATCATATTCTTTTTTCATTATAAAATCAATAATCAATTCTATATA
>CANQDX010000007.1 GCA_947594065.1 uncultured Clostridia bacterium | reverse complement strand
AAATTGAATTAGCGCAACAAAAAGCTGTAATTTCTGCTAATATAACATTATTAGATTTATATTGGGATATAGGAAATGTTATTTTAAACAAGAAAAAAGAACAAGGTTGGGGTGTTGTTATAGAATTAAAAACAGTAGAATTTCAACCAGAATTTGCTCGGAAAATTAAATTTCTATTTATCTGCTGTTGATGATATATTAAAAACAAAAGATGATAATCCATCTATTGGTATTTTGCTATGTAAAGAAAAAAATAAAGTAAAAGCTGAATATGCTTTAAAAGATATAAGTAAACCTATTGGAATTTCGGAATATGAATTGATAAAAGCAATACCAGAAGACTTAAAATCAAACTTACCAAGTGTCGAAGAAATAGAAAATGAAATGGAAGAAAAATTAAAATAATATTAAATTGGGCAACCGCAGTTGCCTAATTTAATAAAACATTTCAAATAATGTCATTCATAGAATAAAACAAAAAAATTTTAATCTGATAATTTGAAATTCCAAACAAAATTAAATTTAAAAAAACGGCATTTTAATATGTTTATTTATTATACAAAATTATAGTTGCATAATAATAGGAGAACAATATTTTAGTGATGAAATATCAGAAAACATTGAAAAAATTGTAAAACAATTAAAAGATTTATCAGCAGAGGTTACAGTTATTAATTATAAAGATAGTGTTGCATAAAATAGACACAAAAAGAAATTATGGACGGTTCTCATTTTCACAGTTTGACGATATCATTTTAAGTATACTAAAATGAGCAACAAGTCTTAAAATTTTTTACAAAAAACGAAATAATTTCGTACAAAGTATTGACAAAATTCACAAAGATTTATAAAATGAAAAAGTAAAAATCTATTTTTAGAAATAAAAGCACATTGAAAATAAAATATTCCGTTCTAAAGAAAAAAAAGAAGATAAATGTGAATTTTTATCTCTAAAAATGGAAACAATATATACAAATAAAAACCAAGGAGGAGAAAAAGAGAAAAATGAACCCAAAATTTAAAAGAAACAAAGGTATAACGCTAATCGCATTAATTATAACAATCATAGTACTACTAATTTTAGCAATAGTAGCAATCCGAGCAGTAACAGGAGACGGAATATTAGCCCACGCAAAAAATGCAAGAGATAAATGGGGCGAAGCAACAGCAGAGGAAGAAGCAATGCTAGGAAATTTAACAAACTATATCACAGATCAATCTGGAAATAATCCAGCAACTGGAGATCAACCAATACCGATGAAAGAAGCACAAAATAAGAAATTAAGTGATACTGAGAATAAAAAGGTAGAAGATGAATATGGAAATATAGTGGTGGTGCCAGCAGGATTTAAAATAGTGGTAGATGACACGACAAAGTATGCAGAGGCAGAAAATCCACATATAACAGATGGAATTGTGATTGAAGATGAAAGTGCAGGAAATCAAGGAAGCCAATTTGTATGGGTACCAGTGGGAGAGATATATACAAGTAAAGAACATACAGAAGAAAGCAAAAAAACAATAACATTCGGAAGATATAGTTGGAGCGGAAGTACAGGAACAGTAAAGCAATCTGCAGAAGTAGGTGGAGGCTTTGAAAAAGAAGTTTCAATAACATCAGGAGGTTCCTATAATTATACAGAGAAATTACAAAATAGTGAAAGTAAAAACGTAAAAGCAAAAGATATAGTAGAATTTTGCACTAGCGTGACAACCAATGGAGGCTATTATATAGGAAGGTACGAGGCAGGCGATTCTTCAGCGACACAAGAAAGAACTGGAAGTTCTGGTACAAGTACCGAAGGAACATTAGTATGTAAAAAAGGCCAATATGTGTATAATTGGATATTACAAAAAGATGCCTCTGCAAAATGCCAAGAAATGTATACCGGAAAGTCTTTTACCAGCGATTTAGTCAATAGTTATGCGTGGGATACAGCAATAGAGTTTATACAGCAATGTGGAACAGAATACGATGCTAGTACTTATGCAAGTTTAAATAAAAGTACAAAATTTGGAAAAACAGGAGAAAATAAAGATCAATATCGAAATATCAATGATATGTCAGGAAACGCTCGTGAGTGTACAACGGAGGCGTATAGCAACGATAGCTATCCTTGCATTTCTCGTGGGGGCTATTACATTACCCCCAATGGTCGTGCCGGCACTTACACGAGTGACCACTGCGGCATTAGCCCTTCCTTAAGCAGCAGCAGCTATTCCTTCCGTCCACTTTTGTATTTGTAACCCTGAACGCTAATAGCGATTAATTTAATATAGTATAGAAGTAGTTTTAAAAGTACTTATTTCGGGGCGCCCCTAACGGGGCGTTTTTTTGTGCTTTTAAGCACAAAAAAACGTACCTAAAATAAATATAAAAAATGGGGAGATGAAACTAGAATAAAATCCAAATTAAATGGTAAAATTATAATATAAAGAAACGGAGGCAATATGGAAAAAGAAACATTAAAACAAAAAATAGATAGTCAGATTAGTAAGTTAAAAGAAATGATTGCATCAGGAAGTTCCTATGAAGAAATAAAAAAAGAAGAATATATTTTAAATGAGTTATTAAAAAAATTCTTAAAAGAAAGTAAATAAAATTGTACACAATACGAAATCATATCATTTATACTGTCAGAAAACTTTGATAAGATATTAATATCAATAAGTAGAAAAAGAGGGAATATAAATGAGAAAGAATAGCACAATAAAAATAGGAAAAAACATTCAGAAAATAAGAAAAAGTTATGGGTATACACAAGAAAAATTAGCAGAAGCAATAGAGTGTTCTACTAGATACATTAGCGATATAGAGCAAGACAATGCAAAGCCTTCTTATGAAAATTTGGTAAAAATATGTAATCTTTTTAAAATAGGATTAAATGATATTTTTTCAGAGTTTTTAGATGTTCAAGAAAAGAAAGAGATACCATATTCGTTGGTGGGTTTTAATACTTTAGATAAGGAAGATAAAGAAACAATTGAACATTTAATTAGCTATTTTAACAAAAATAAATAATGAAAGAGTTAAAAACTCTTGACAAATAAGAAAAAGATAGTATAATTAGAATAGATAAATAAAAACAATAATTAAGAAAAAGTAAAATAGAGGTTAATGCAAGAGAGTAGTAGTCGTAGGCTGAAAGCTACTATCATAAAACGTATTTGAAAAACTACCTTAATTGTTTCTAGGGGAAAACTAGACGTTAATTACGTTATAATTCTAAATTAAGTTAAAATAAGGATGGAACCGTGTAAAGTAAGCACTCCTAAGAATATTGATATATTCTTAGGAGTTTTTGATTTATTTTAAAATTAAAGGAGGAAAAGTTATGATTAAACTTACTTTAAAAGATGGAAGTGTGAAGGAAATTGAAAAGCCAATGTCTATTTTAGATGTTGCAAAATTAATTAGTGAAGGGTTAGCTAGAATGGCAACTTGTGGAGAAGTGGATGGAAGTGTAAAGGATTTAAGATATGTAATTGATAAAGATTGTTCTTTAAATATTTTAACTTTTGAAAATTCTCTTGAAGGCAAGAAAGCATATTGGCATACGACTTCTCATATTATGGCACAAGCTGTAAAGAGGTTATTTCCTAATGTAAAGCTTGCAATAGGACCTGCAATTGATGATGGTTTTTATTACGATTTTGATGTTGAGAAGCCTTTTACAGATGAAGATAAAATAAAGATTGAAGAAGAAATGGAGAAAATTATAAAAGAAGATTTAAGCATTGAAAGATTTGAACTTCCAAGAAAAGATGCAATTAAATTAATGGAAGAGAAAGATGAAAATTACAAGGTAGAATTAATTCACGATTTACCAGAAGATGCCATTATTTCTTTTTACAAACAAGGTGAGTTTACAGACCTTTGTGCTGGACCACACTTACTAAGTACAGGAAAGATTAAGTCTGTAAAAATTCTTTCTTCTTCAGGAGCATATTGGAGAGGAAACGAAAAAAATAAGATGCTTCAAAGAATTTATGCGATATCTTTTCCAAAAGCTAGCCAATTAGAAGAATATATTAATTTAATAGAAGAGGCTAAGAAAAGAGATCATAGAAAATTAGGAAAAGAATTGGAATTATTTTTCTTTGATGAAACAGCACCAGGAATGGCATATTGGATGCCTAAAGGCTTAAAAATGATGAATGTATTAATAGACTTATGGAGAAAAGAACACGAGAAGAGAGGTTATATGGAATTTTCAGGACCTCAATTAAATAGTAGCGAGTTATGGAAAACTTCAGGACACTGGGACCACTATAAAGAAGATATGTTTGTTTTAACAGATTCAGATGGAAAAGAACAAGCTTTAAAACCTATGAACTGCCCAAATGCTATTAAACTATATGCATCTAAATTAAGAAGTTACAAAGATTTACCATTAAGATTTAATGATATTGATGTTATTCATAGAAATGAAAAATCTGGCCAGTTAAATGGGTTATTTAGAGTAAGAATGTTTAGACAAGACGATTCTCATAATTTTATTACAGAAGACCAAATTGGAGCAGAGATAAAAAATATTATTGAAATAGCAAAAAAATTATATGGTTTATTTGGAATAGACTTTGAACTTACTTTATCTACAAGACCTGAAGACTATATGGGTGATATAGAGTTATGGAACAAGGCAGAGGCAAATCTAAGAGATGTTTTAGACGAATTATGCGGAAAAGGGCAATATAGAGTAAACGAAGGTGATGGAGCATTTTATGGACCTAAAATAGATATTAAGATGAAGGACTGCTTAGGAAGAGAATGGCAAATGGGAACAGTTCAAGTAGATTTTCAATTACCATTAAGATTTAATTTGTCTTATATTGATGCGGATGGAGAAAAGAAAACACCAATTCTAATTCATAGAGCATTATTTGGTTCTTTTGAAAGATTTATAGGAATTATTACAGAGCATTTTGCAGGTGCTTTCCCAACTTGGCTTGCACCTGTACAAGTAAAAGTTTTACCAATTGCAGACAGCCATATAGAGTATGCAAACAAGGTAAAAGAAGAATTACAAAAAGCAGGAGTACGTGTAGAAGTAGATGATAGAGAAGAAAAAATAGGGTACAAAATAAGAGAGGCACAACTTCAGAAAGTACCATATATGTTAGTAGTTGGGGACAAGGAAAAACAATCAAATACAGTAGGAGTGCGTTCAAGAAAAGATGGAGACATCGGAGCGCAAGACTTAGATGATTTTATTTCTAAAATAAAAGAAGAAATAGAAAATTATGTAAGATAAAAAACAAGGCTTATGATTTTTGAAATCGTAAGCCTTATTTTTCAACAATTAAAATTTATTTCAAATTAATTTGTTCAGCTATTTCAGAAAAATCATTATAGCTTAGAAATCTGTTTAATGTTTTAGTAGAAATACCTGTTTCAACAGATAAATTGTTTAAAGAATTTATATTACTTATGTTATTTTCTTCGATATAAGTTTTAAATTTTGACATTTCAAATCTTTCTTTTGCTCCACAATTATAGCAGACATTATCATTTGAAGCAAAAAAACATCCACAACGTTCGCATCTTTTGAATTCCATAATGTTCCTCCTACAAATTAAAAATTATTTCTAAAATATCTGACATTATTCTATCATATATTCTAAAAAAAATAAAGGAAAAAAATTAAAAATATATAAATTTCTTGTACAAAATTTTAGTTTTATGATATACTACACAATGTATAAATAAGTTAAAAATAATGGAGGATATTTTAATGTCTGAAACGAAAGAAAAAGATGTGATTATTAAAAATTTAAAATATTTAGGACTTGATTTAGAAAATATACCAAATTTTTTAACCGAATATAAAGATGTAGATTATAAACCCACAAAGGCCTATGAACAAACAGATTTTAGAGTTTATAAATATGTTAAACTAAATGATATTCAAATACTTTTAACACCAACGAATAGATTAAATAGTGTTGGTGAAAAATATGCTAAAGCTGTTCCATTAAAAGATTATTTAGATAGCCAAGATGAACGCAATATTCTTAAACACGCAAGTTTCCTAAAAATGTTAGAAAAATTAGATAAAAATGAAATAGATAAAATAGAAGAAGAACAATTAAGTATAAAAAATCAAATACCTTTTAGAGTAAAATTTAGCACCAATTATTTATGGGAGATATATTATTCTGAATTTACAGACAAATACTTTATGATGTTAACAACAGAAGACCAAAATTATAATGCATTTTTTTACTTACTAAAAAAACAAATAGAATGTGCTAAAACAGGGAAAGAAGAATATATATTTGTTCCTATTAATTACCTAGATTACACTAAAAAATACCTAAAAAAATCGGAAATTGCAGACATTGAAAAATATATATGGTTATTTACAAAAGATTGGCCTAATGTGTATGAAGTTTTTGATATAAATAATAACTTAAGTGTTCAAATAGTTGGAACAACGATTGTTTACGATAAAATTAAAAGCTATTATAAAATACAATTAAATAACAAAGAAGATGCAACAAAGTTTTATACATTATTAAAAGCCTTATTTATATTACAAACAGAACTACCACATCATTACCAATTTGATACCCAGTTAGACGAGAATGGAGCATTAATTTTTGAATTAAATAATAAGGTTATAAATTATCAAAATTTATCTAAATTTATTAAAGATGAATACAAAAAAAATGCAGAAGAACTACAAAAAATTTTTGAAGATAAAGAAAAGATAGATATTCAAGTAGAAAAATTAAAAGAAGAGGAACTAGAAAAAAATAAAGAATATTTATTTAAAGAAAAACAAGTTGCAACATATTTGGAATGTAGAAAAAGCGTATTTGGAAAAATTAAGTATTTCTTCAGAAATAAGAATGGAAAATTTGTAAAAGCAAAAGCTAAAACAAATAACATAAAAAAAGTAAAAGAAGAAAACGAAATAGAAAAGTCTGTATCAAATGCTATAATAGAAGAAAAAGAGCTATATACCATTGAAGATTTAATTAAAATTTGCATCGAATTAGATAGAATAAACATAAAAATGAAAGATACTAAGTTAGACATTGCAGCCCTAGAAGATAAAATAAAAATAGTAGAAGGAAAAATAAAAAATGCTACACTTTTTATAGAGCAAATAGAAGAACACAAAAAAAGTATATTTGAGTTTTGGAAATTTGCAAATAAAGATGTGGCAGTTGGGCTAAATCCTGGTAAAGAGGAAGAAAAAGAGCAAAAGCCTAAAAAAATAAAAAGGGCATTTGATTACGAAGAAGATGTAGAAGATATAGGAGTAGAAGCTGATAATATACAAAGAAATTTATTTTCAGAAAATGAAATAAATAGTTTATATCTTGCAACTACAAATTTAATAGATGATATTAATAAGATACGTAATGATGAAAAAATAACAAAAGAATCATTGCAATCAATAAAAAAGGCAATGAAAAATGAAGGCACAGAATTAGATATTTTTGGTAATATAAAAAATGATAGGACAAAAATAAGTGTTTTAGCTAATAAAAAACATCGCGAATCTGAAAAAGATAAATATAAAATTTTAGATTTACCAGAAAATGTTGTATTAGAAGAATATGAAGATAAGTTAAAAAAAGAAAGTAGTTTAATAGAACAAGCTATTAGAAAAACAAAAGCAATAGCAGATATGGACATTTATTGTTGCTCTAATGATAAATTAAATTTAACAGATATTAAACTTTTTTATATCAATCCTTCAGATGCTATAAAGAAGCAAAAAAATATGGAAAAAGTAAGCTTATATAAAATTAGAATAAAAGAAGGAATGAATATAGTTTATAATACAAATATTATTTATTACGATAACTTTAATCACACATTACCTATTGGAATGAACGTAAATCAGACTGTTACATTTGATATGAGTGAGTATAAAATAGATTTAAAAAAGCAAAAGATTTTTAGAATAAACGAAGATGATAATAATTTTTCTTTTAAAGAAAAAATTATATGTGCTTATGAATATGAAGCAAAAAGTGTTGAAGTACAAAATGATGCATTAGAAGGGAAGGAAAAATCTTGAAAATTTTAGCAATAGAAACGTCTGGCAAAGTTTGCGCAGTAGCTTTATTAGAAAATGATGTGTTAATAAAAGAAGAGCTTATGGAAGATGAAAATACACATTCTGTAAAATTAATGCCAATGATAGATAAATTATTAAAAAATACAAATACTAATATAAATGATATAGACCTTTTTGCTTGTGATATAGGACCACGGCTCTTTTACTGGAATAAGAATTGGTGTAGCTACAATAAAAGCATTTTTAGATGTAACACAAAAAAAGGCAGTTGGTGTTACATCATTAGAAAATTTAGCTTACAACGTACAAAAAGATGGCTTGATTTGCACATTAATAGATGCTAAGAATAACAATGTTTATGCCGGATTTTTTGAAAAAAAAGGTAATACATATCGTCAAGTAAGTGATTATGTATTTGACGATATAAATCATCTTATTGACGAAAATAAAAATAAAAAAATAATTTTTGTAGGAAATTGTAGTTTTCTATATAAAGATGTGATAGAATCAAAAATGAAAAATGCAGAAATAATAATAGATGAAGAAAATAATAAATTAAATGCTCAAAACATAGGGAAAATAGCATTTAAGAAAAAACAAGAAGCAGTAGAATCTAATTATTTAAAGCCGTTATATCTTAAACAGTCAAGCGCAGAAGATAATAAAAAATAAAAGTTAGAAGTAGAATGTTGGAAAATTAACCAACCTTCAACCTCCAACCGATTATATTGGGGGAAAACAAAGTGCAAATAATAATAGAGAAAATGACTAAAGTGCATTTAGAACAAATAAAAGATATATTAGAAGAGCAATTTGATACGTTTTGGAATGCCAGTGTTTTAGAAAAAGAACTAGAGAATCCTTTATCAACCTATATAGTAGCAATTTGCGAAGGCAAAGTTGTAGGATATGCAGGGCTATGGCAACCAATTGATGAGGGACATATTACAAATATTGTTACTCAAAAGAACAAAAGAAAAAATGGAATAGCAACTAAGATGTTAGAAGAACTGATTAAAATTGCAAAATATAAAAAACTAAAATGTGTAACACTAGAAGTAAACATACATAATGAAGATGCAATTAGATTATACAAAAAATTTCAATTTGAAGAAGTTGGAAAAAGACCAAAATATTACAACAATACAGATGACGCATTAATTATGACAAAAAAATTAGAAGGAGAAAACAGATGAAAAATAATGAATTATCTTACAAAAGCTTAAAAAAATATTGCAATCCAGAAAAATTAACTTTTGAAACAACAGAAGAACTAGAACCAATTACAACAGGTATTGGACAAGAAAGAGGAATAAAAGCATTAGAGTTTGGCTTAAATGTTGATATTAAAGGATATAACTTATATATGGAAGGCCCTGGTGGAGTGGGCAAAACAATGTATATAAAAAAATATCTTGATACAATTTCTAAAAAACAAAAAACTCCAAATGATTGGTGCTATATATATAACTTTAATAATCCTAATGAGCCAATTGCAGTTTCATTCCCCGCAGGTCAGGGAAAAGAATTTAAAGAAACAATGGATCAATTTATTAAAGACATAAGAAACGACATTAATATGACATTTAGTAATGAAGACTTTGAAAAAGAAAAAAATTCAATTAAGCAACAATTTGAACAAAAAAGAGCAACTTTATTAGAAAAATTAAATAAAGAATCAGCTCAATATGGTTTTGAAGTTAAAGCTGCACAAAATGGAATCTATATGATGCCAGTTGTAAACGGAAAAACACTACAAGAAGAAGAATTTGAAAAATTAGATGAAGAACTAAAAAAAGAATATGAAGATAAATCAAATATAGTACAAGAACAAATTATATCTGTTATTAGTCAAATTAAGGCTATAGAAAAAGAAGCAGATTTAAAAATAGAAGAATGGCAGTCAAATATTGCATTACTAACTGTAAATGCAAGAATTAATCTTATAAAATCTGTATATAAAAGGAACAAGAAAATAAATAAATTTTTAGATGACATTAAGCAAAATATATTAAAGAATATAACTGCATTTATAGAGCAAAAGCAACCAATTAATCCTCAGTTTAATCCACAACAAATGATGCAACAAAATAAGCCTTGGGAAAATTATAGAGTTAATTTATTTGTGGATAATAGTGATTTAGAAGGCGCACCAGTTATAATGGATTCTAATTATTCTTATCAAAATATATTTGGAAAATTAGAGTATGAAAATTACTATGGATCATTAAAAACAGATTATACAATGTTAAAAGCTGGGTTATTACAAAAAGCAAATGGTGGTTATATTATTTTCCAAGCAGAAGATTTATTAGCAAATCAAATATGCTATAGTGCTTTGAAAAAGGCTTTAAGAATTAAAGAAATTAGCATAGAAAATACAATAGATCAACGTTCATCTATGGTTATGGTTTCTTTAAAACCTGAAGCCATTCCTTTAAGTGTAAAGGTAATACTAATAGGAAACGCAAATATATATCATTCTTTACTTGCGATGGATTCTGACTTCAGAAAATTATTTAAAGCAAAAGTTGAATTTGAAGATGAAGCACCAAGAACAGATGAAAATATGTTAAAACTTGCAAGATTTATTCACGGTTTTTGCGAACAAGAAGGTTTGGCACATTTAGATAAATATGCAACAGCAAAAGTAATTGAATATGCATCAAGACTTGCAGAAAATCAAAATAAATTATCTACTAGATTTAATGATTTATCTCAAATTATAGGTGAAGCTTGCACTTGGGCAAAGATGAGCAAATCTAAAATTGTTAGAGCTGAGCACGTAGAAAAGGCGCTAGAAGAACGAATTGAAAGAGTAAAAAAATATGATGCTAAATATACAGAAATGATAAAAGAAAATACATTATTAATTAGTACAGAAGGTGAAAAAGTAGGTCAGATTAATGGACTTACAGTAATGACAATTGGAGATTATACTTTTGGAAAACCTGCAAAAATTACAGCAAATACTTATACTGGAAAATCAGGAATCATTGATATAGAAAGAGAAGTAGAGCTTTCTGGCTCTTCTCATTCAAAAGGTGTTCTTATTTTAAATGGATACTTAGGAGAAATGTTTGCACAAGATATACCTCTATCTTTAACAGCAAGTATTTGTTTCGAACAATTATACAATGGAGTAGACGGAGATAGCGCATCTAGTACAGAGCTATATGCCTTACTTTCAAGTTTATCTGATTTACCAATTAATCAATCTATTGCGGTTACAGGGTCAGTTAACCAAAAAGGAGAAATACAGCCAATTGGTGGAGTAAACGCAAAAATAGAAGGATTTTACCAAGTATGCAAAATGAGAGGATTAAACGGAAATCACGGTGTAATGATTCCAATACAAAATGTAATGAACTTAAATTTATCAGATGAAGTAGTAGATGCTGTTAAAAACAAAAAATTCCATATATATGCAATTTCTGATATTGAAGAAGGAATAGAAATTTTAACAGGTGTACCTGCAGGAAAAAAAGACAAAAATGGAAATTTCCCTGCCGGAACAGTAAATTATTTAGTATATGAAAAACTAAAAAAATATGCAAAAATAAGTGCTAAAGATTAAAATTTGAAGGAAGTATTTCCTAACAGAGAAGGAGGGTGTTATTTTGGAAGTTACAAATATAGAGGAATTAAAAGAAATTGCCCATATTGCAAGAAAGAATGTAATTGAAGAAATATATGGAGCCCAATCCGGACATCCAGGAAGTTCATTATCTTGTATAGAAATATTAACAACACTTTATTTTAATCAAATGAATATCAATCCACGAGAACCAAAAATGCAAGAAAGAGATAAATTAGTTTTATCAAAGGGACACGCATCACCAGCATTATATACAATACTTGCTCAAAGAGGATTTTTTCCACAAGAAGAACTAAAAAATTTTAGAAAACTTGGGAGTATATTACAAGGACATCCAGATTTTAGAAAAGTGCCAGGGGTAGATATGTCTTCTGGTTCATTAGGACAGGGAATGTCTAGTGCGTGTGGGATGGCGATAGCTTGTAAATTAAACAAACAACAAAATAGAATTTATTGCATTGTTGGAGATGGAGAACTAGAAGAAGGACAAATTTGGGAAGCGGCTATGACAGCTGCACATTATAAACTAGATAATTTGTGCGTTATAGTAGATAATAATAAATTACAGATTGATGGAAAAATTGAAGACATAATGAATCCAAACCCAATTGATAAAAAGTTTGCAAGCTTCGGATTTGTTGTACTAAAAGCAGATGGCCATAATATTGAAAATCTAATACAAGCATTTGAAAAAGCTAAACAAATAAAAAATCAACCAACTGTTATTATTGCAGATACAATTAAAGGCAAAGGTGTATCTTATATGGAAGAAAAAGTAGAATGGCACGGTAAAGCGCCTAATAGCGAAGAATATAAATTAGCAATGGAAGAACTAAATTAATATTTAAAAAAGGAAGGAAAAGTTTAATATGAATTTAGATAAAAAAATTGCAACTAGACAAAGTTATGGAGAAGCCCTTGCAGAACTTGGAAAAGAAAACGATAAAATTGTTGTATTAGATGCAGATTTATCTAAAACGACCAAAACAGAAATATTTGCAAAACAATTTCCAGAGAGATTCTTTGATGTAGGAATTGCAGAACAAAACTTAATGGGTGTTGCAGCAGGATTAGCTGTATCTGGATTTATATCTTATGCAAGCAGTTTTGCAACCTTTGCAACTGGAAGAGCTTATGACCAAATAAGAAATAGTATTGCGTATCCAAAATTAAATGTAAAAATATGTGCATCACATAGCGGCGTAACAGCAGGTGAAGATGGAGCAACACATCAAATGATAGAAGATTTAAGCATTATGAGAACACTTCCTAATATGACAGTTTTATCAACATCAGATGATGCTCAAACAAGATGGGCAGTAAAAGAAATTTCTAAAATAAATGGACCAGTTTATTTAAGACTATGCAGGCTTGCATCTCCAATTATTTATGAAGATAACACTAAATTCGAAATTGGAAAAGGCTATCAATTTGGAGAAGGAACAGATGGAACAGTTATTGCAACTGGTATTACTGTTGCTGAAGCTTTAAAAGCTCAAGAAGAGTTGAAAAAAAGAGGAATTAATATACGAGTAATTGATATGCATACAATAAAACCGATTGACAAGGAAATTATTATAAAAGCTGCAAAAGAAACAAAAAAAATTATCACCATTGAAGACCATAATATAATAGGTGGATTAGGCAGTAGCGTTTGTGAAGTATTAGCAGAAGAATATCCTGCAAAAGTAATACGATTAGGCATCAAAGATACTTTTGGAACTTCTGGTAAGGGAGAAGAGTTAATGAAACATTTTGGTATTACAGCAGAAAATATTATATGTCAGTTTTAAAAATAAAAGAAACAGGACCCAGAATTTCTGGGTCCTTGTTTTTTTCAGAAATTGAGAATGTTAATTATTACCTAAAATTAACATTTATTTTTTTGCCAAAAACACTTGCAATAATTGTAGAATATTGTTATGATATAAATGAATAAAAATTTCTTTGTGACACAAGGAAGGAATGTATCCAAAAATGATAGAATTTAGAAATGTTAGTAAAACATATTCAACAGGTACAGAAGCTGTACACTGTGCGAATTTTAAGATAAATAAAGGTGATTTTGCATTCTTAGTAGGAGCATCTGGTTCAGGAAAATCTACTTTAATAAAATTAATATTAAAAGAAGAAGAACCTACATCAGGTAATATTATCATTAATGGAAAAGATACTACTTTTTTAAAAAAGTCTAGAGTACCTTATTTAAGAAGAAGTATGGGAGTTGTTTTCCAAGACTTTAGATTATTACCAGACAAAACAGTATATGAAAATGTTGCTTTTGCAATGTATATTGTAAGGGCTACTCCAAGACATATTAGAAGACAAGTTCCAATGGTTTTATCTTTGGTTGGATTAAGTGGAAAAGCAAAAATGTATCCTAATGAATTATCAGGAGGAGAGCAACAAAGAGTTGCTTTAGCCAGAGCTTTAGTAAATAATCCTTCTATGCTAATTGCAGATGAACCTACAGGAAACTTAGACCCAGAAACCGCTTGGGATATTATGACTTTATTAGATGATATTAATAAAAGAGGAACTACAGTAGTAGTTGCTACACACGCAAAAGATATTGTAGATAAAATGAAAAAAAGAGTAATACAAATAGATAAAGGTATCATTATTAGAGATAGTGAAAAAGGTGGGTATAATAGTGAAGTTTAATATAGTTGGTTATTTAATAGGAGAAGGTTTTAAAAATACTTTTAAAAATAAAAAATCTACATTTTCTGCGATGCTTGTAATGTGCATTTCAATGCTAATATTTGGCCTTTTTTTCATCATTGGAGAAAATATAAATCATATTATGCAAACAGTAGAAAATGCACAAGCAATGCAAGTATTCATTAATTTAGATGCCACAGATGAAGATATTCAAAAACTAGAAGAAGAATTAAAAACAATAGAAGGAATTAGTAAAATAGAATTTCTATCTAAAGAAGACGGTTTTGCAGATTATAAAGAAAAATATGGTGATAGAAGCTATTTAATCGATTCTTATGAAGAGTTTATACCAGATTCATATATTATTAATTTTACAGATTTAAAACTTTCTGGTCAGGTACTTGAGCAAGTAAAAAAACTAGATAATGTAAAAGAGATAACAAGCGCAAATGAAGTAATGGACAAATTAGTAAAGGTTACTAACGGAATAAGAATGGTTACCCTTCTTATTCTAGCAGGCTTAGTAATAGGAGCTATCTTTATTATTGCAAATACAATTAAACTTACTGTGTATGCTAGAAGAAAAGAAATATCTATTATGAAATATGTAGGCGCAACTAATTCATTTATTAGATGGCCATTTATTGTAGAAGGTATGCTCATCGGAATTATATCTGCTTGTATTTCTATATTAATAGTAGGCGGATTATATAGATTAGCTACAAATGGATTACTTTCTTCTGCTACTATACAAAATTTAGGAATTACTTTTGTAAGTTTTGCAGATATGTTTAATATGATTATTATTGTATATTTAATTTTAGGAATAGGAATTGGTGTTTTAGGAAGTTCAATGTCTATGAGAAAATACCTAGAAGTATAATAAAAAGCATAAGAAGAAAGAAAAGAGGTAAAATATTATGAAAAAAATAATTGCAACTTTAATGATAATAATGTTAATTCTTTCATTATCTGTACCTACTTTTGCTGATACAATTTCTCAAATGCAAGATAAAAAACAAGAAGCTGAAAATGATAAAAAAGAAGTTGAAGCTCAAAAAAGTGCTGTAATGAAGGAGATACAAGCATTAAGTGACGACATAGAAGATAATGAGGAAAAATTAAGTAATATTAATTCACAATTAGTAAAACTAAATAATGAAATAAAAAGCCTAAAGGCAGACTTGGCAGAAGCAGAAAAAAAATATACCAAACAAGAAAATGCTCTAAAAGAAAAAATAGTAATGGATTATGAAAAAGGCGAAGTTTCTTATTTAGATGTTTTGTTGAATTCTAAAGGAATATTAGATTTTATCTCTAACTATTACTTTATATCAGAAATAGTAAAAAAGGACACAGAAATATTAGATACAATTGAAGAACAAAAAAATAAAATAGAATCTGATAAGAAAAAAGTAGAAGAAAAACAAAAACAGGTAAAAACGCAAAAAGCAGAACAAGAGAAGATAAATGTTGTTCTTTCTAATCAAAAGACACAAAAACAAAACAAAGTATCTCAATTATCAAATGAAGAAAAAGAATTACGTAAGAAAATTGATGAGTATGATGAATTAATAAGAGAAGCACAGAGACAAGCAAGTCAAATGGCAAGTGGAAGTACAGGATCTTTTGTAGGAGGAAATAAAGTATGGCCTTGTCCTGCATCTACCAGAATAACATCACCTTATGGAGGTAGAAATACTGGAATACCAGGAGCATCAACAAATCATAAAGGTATAGATATAGGATGTCCAGTAGGATCTTCAGTTGTATCAGTTCTAGATGGAAAAGTAATGTTTACAGGTTATAACAGTGCAAGAGGATATTATATTATGGTAGACCACGGAGGAGGAGTTGTAACTCTTTATCAACACTGTTCAAAAGGATCATTTAAAGCTTCAGTAGGAGATAAAGTAAAAGCTGGACAGACCATTGTACTTAGCGGAAATAGCGGAATAGGAAGTGGCCCACATTTACATTTTGAAGTATTAATTAATGGTTCGAATGTTGATCCACAAAAATGGTTAAAACAAGCTTAAAAAATGAGGGTATAACCCCTCATTTTTGTAATATAATAGTTAAGAGGAGTAAATAAATATGAACCGATCAAAAAGAATTTATAAATCCATTATGCTTATTATAATTGTGGCTCTTGTTACTTTTATTTTAACTAGCGTTTTTTTATATAACAAAATAGGAAGTAGCTATTATTTATCAGGAAAAACAGTAGACTCACAATTGCTTAGAAAAATTTATGCACTAAAAGGCATAATAGACAGCGAATATATTACTGATGTAAACGAAGATGATTTAATTAATGGAGCAATTAAAGGATATGTAGAAGGCTTAGGAGACGAATACTCAGAGTATTTTACAAAAGAAGAAATGGACGAATTTAAAATGGAAACAGAAGGCAATTATGTTGGTATAGGAGTTTATATGGCTAAAAATACAAAGGACAACAATATTATTATTTTAACTCCAATTGAAAATTCACCAGCAGAAAAAGCAGGATTATTGCCAGGAGATATAATAAAAAAAATAGATGATGTAGCATATACAGGAGAAGACTTTGAAAAAGTATCTTCCTATATTAAAGGAAAAGAAGGAACAACAGTTAAGCTTGAAATAGAAAGAGATGGAAAAGAAATAACTTTTAATATAGAAAGAAAAAATATAGAATTATACCCTATTAAATCAGAAGTATTAGAAAACAACATAGGATATATTAATATAGATTCTTTTGATGAAAATACTAAGGAAAAATTTAAAGATGTTTATACAGAATTAAACAAAAAGAATATAAAAGGTTTAATTATTGACTTAAGAAATAATGGCGGTGGAATTGTAGATGACGCATTAGAAATAGCGGATTATGCTCTAGAAAAAAATAAAGTAATGTTAGTTACAAAAGACAAAACACAAAAAGAAGAAATTGAAAAAAGCAAAAGCAAACCAATTATTACTCAGCCAATTGTTCTTTTAGTAAATGAAAATACAGCAAGTTCTTCAGAAATACTTGTTGCGGCACTAAAAGAAAACAATAGAGCAACTGTAGTTGGAGAAACAACTTATGGAAAAGGAGTAATACAAGAATTAATTACATTAAGTGATGGAAGCGGAGTAAAAATAACAATAGAAGAATATTATACTCCAAATAAAAACAAAATAAATGGAATTGGTATTAAACCAGATATAGAAGTACATCTACCAAATGGGGTAGGAAGTATATATAATATAGAAAGAAAAGATGATACACAATTGCAAGAAGCAATAAAAGTATTAAGTGAAAAATAAAATAAATAAAGGAGACATTATATATATGAACAAAATAGATTTAAAACAAACATATTTAGATTTTTTTAAAGAAAGAGGACACAAAATAATACCTAGTGCACCAATAATTCCAGAAAATGATCCAACCTGTCTATTTAACACTGCAGGAATGCAACCATTAGTACCATACTTGAAAGGACAAGTTCATCCTGAAGGAAAAAGATTAGCTGATGTACAAAAATGTTTTAGAACCAATGATTTAGAAGAAGTAGGTGATAAAACACACCATACTTTCTTTGAAATGCTTGGAAACTGGTCTTTAGGTGATTATTTTAAAAAAGAATCTATTACTTGGAGCTTTGAACTTTTAACAAAATACTTAAATATTCCTATAGAAAAACTTGCTGTAACAGTATTTAAGGGAAATAACATTGTTCCAGCAGATACAGAATCAGCAGATATTTGGAAAAGTCTTGGAATAAATGAAAATAGAATTGCTTTTTTAGGCGAGGAAGATAACTGGTGGCCTAATATGGAACTTACAGGACCTTGTGGACCAGATACAGAAATCTTCTATTGGAGAAGTAATGCTCCTGTTCCAGAAAAATTTGATACAAAAAACGACGATTGGGTAGAAATATGGAATAATGTATTTATGCAATATAATCACGAACCAGACGGAACTTTTAGTCCACTTAAAAATAAAAATGTAGATACAGGTCTTGGCGTAGAAAGAGTTACAGCTATTTTAGAAGGAAATACAGATAACTATCAATCTTCTATTTGGAAAGATGTAATCAAAAAAATTGAGGAATTATCAGGACTATCTTATAATGACGAATTATACACAGCAAGTATGAGAATTATAGCAGACCATATAAGAGCAATTGTAATGATAAGCGGAGATAATTCAGGTGTAAAACCTTCTAACAAAGATCAAGGATACATCTTAAGAAGATTAATTAGAAGAATGATAAGGCACGCTAAAAAATTAAACATAAATATTGAAAGCAATTGGGAAGAAGAATTAGCATCTATTATTATTAATCAATACAAAATATATTATAAAGAATTAGAAGAAAACAAAGCCACTATTTTAGAGGTTATTTCAAACGAAAAAGTAAAGTTTAATAAAACTCTAGAAAAGGGATTAAAAGAATTTGAAAAAGTAACAAAAGATATTCAAAATAATCAAATAGATAAGGACACAGCTTTTAGATTATATGACACATTCGGATTTCCAATAGAACTTACAGAGGAACTTGCA
Source organism: uncultured Clostridia bacterium (assembly GCA_947594065.1). Taxonomy (GTDB): domain Bacteria; phylum Bacillota; class Clostridia; order TANB77; family CAG-508; genus HGM13634. The sequence goes on along the minus strand of CANQDX010000007.1, from coordinate 31,989 downwards.
AAAGAATTAAACTTAAAAGTGGATGTAGAAGGATTTAAACAAAAATTTGAAGAACATCAGGAAAAGTCAAGAGCTGGAGCAGAACAGAAATTTAAAGGTGGACTAGCTTCTACAGGCGAAATGGAAACAAAATATCATACAGCAACCCATCTTCTAAATGCAGCACTAAAAAAGGTATTAGGACCACACGTTCATCAAAAGGGAAGCAATATAACAGCAGAAAGAATGAGATTTGACTTTTCTCATAATGAAAAACTAACAGAAGAAGAAAAACAAAAGGTAGAAGACCTTGTAAATGAATATATTAAAATGGGTATTCCAGTAGAAAAGCTAGAAATGAAAAAAGAAGATGCAATTAATATGGGAGCAGAAGCTATGTTCTTGGAAAAATATGGCGATATTGTAACCGTATATAAAATAGGAGATGTTTCCTTAGAACTTTGTGGAGGACCTCACGTTCAAAATACAAGTGAATTAGGAACATTTAAAATTAAAAAAGAAGAGGCTTCTTCTGCAGGGGTAAGACGTATTAAAGCAATATTAGAAAATTAATTTAAAATAAGGAGAAAACGATGGAAGATTGTTTATTTTGTAAAATTGTGAAAGGTGAAATTCCTTCTAATAAAGTATATGAAGATGATGAAATATTAGCCTTTAAAGATATTAATCCTAAAGCACCAGTGCATATTTTAATTATTCCTAAAAAGCATATATCTTCTGCAAATGAAATAGAAGAAATAGATGAGGCTCTAATTGGAAGAATGTTTACAGTAATTAAAAAAATTGCAAAAGATATGGATTTAAAAAATGGTTACAGAATTATTAACAATTGCGGAGAAGATGGTGGCCAAGAAGTAAAACATTTACATTTTCATTTATTAGGCGGTAAAAAACTAGGAATTTCAATGTGCTAAAATTGGGAGACATCAAAATATCTAAAAGAAATACTTGCAAAATGTATAAAAATATAGTATAATAGTCAATGTTAAAAAACATTGACTGTTTTTTATACCTTACTCGCTTGGGTCGAAGCGGGTTATTATATCCGAAAGGTAGGTGAAAAATAATGAATAAATACGAAAGTGTTATCATTATTAATCCATCTGTAGATGACGAAGGAATTAAAACATTAATTAAAAAATTTACAGATATTATTAATAATGATGGAAAAGTTGAAAAGACAGAAGAATTAGGCAAAAAAAGATTAGCTTACGAAATTAACAAAAATAAAGAAGGATTTTATGTAGTATTTAATTTCGAAGCAAAACCAGAATTAATTGCAGAACTTGAAAGAAATTACAGAATAGATGATAACATTATGAAGTTTATTACTGTAAAAAACGAAAAATAAGGAGAAAAATATGAACAAAGTAATTTTAATGGGAAGATTAACAAGAGATCCAGAAGTTAGATATACTCAAACAAATAACACATTAGTAGCAAGTTTTAGTCTAGCTGTAAATAGAAGATTTACAAAACCTGGAGAAGAAAGACAAGCAGACTTTATTAATATAGTTGCTTGGAGCAAATTAGGGGAGTTTTGCAGTAAATATTTTAAAAAAGGACAACAAGTAGGTGTTATAGGAAGATTACAAGTAAGAAACTGGGAAGATGAACAAGGACAAAAAAGATATGCTACAGAGGTAGTTGCAGAAGAAGCATATTTTGCTGATAGTAAAAGAGACGGAACAGATTCAGCAAGTTTTGAAAATACATTTGGAAACAATGTTGCAAGTTCTAGCCCAGAATTTGAAGTAACTTCAGGTGACGACCTACCATTCTAGTGGGGAGGAAAAGAAAATGGCTGATAAAAAGCAAAATAATAGAAGAAATAACAATAATAGAAATAATGATGAGGATTTTAATCCAAAATTCAGAAAGGTAAGAAAAAAAGTTTGTGCATTATGTGCTAATAAAGATTTAGTATTAGACTACAAAAATGCAGACCAAATGAAAAAATTCGTAAATGAAAAGGGAAAAATCTTACCAAGAAGAGCAACAGGTGCTTGCGCAAAACATCAAAGAGATATTACTTTAGCTGTAAAAAGAGCAAGACACATAGCAGTTCTTCCATATAGCCAAAATTAATTAAAAGGACAGCAATTCGCTGTCTTTTTTTTGCCCAACACTTTGATTTCAATTGTTTAAACAAAAAAATTCTTGTGAATAATATATATAAATATTATTTTGCACAGAGGTAACGGTGTATGAAAATTGGAATTGCATTGTCTGGCGGTGGAATAAGAGGAATAGCGCACGCTGGTGTATTAAAAGCATTAGAAGATAATGGAATAAAAATAGATATTATAGGTGGAACAAGTTCTGGAAGTATGATAGCCACACTTTATGCTAGCCGGGTATTCACCTTATCATATTTATACACTATTTAAGAAATATTCAAAAGATATTGTAGAGGTAAATACAAAACCTATTATTAAAAATTATATATTAAATAAAAAAATTACATTAAAGGGATTAAAAACTGGAAATAGTTTAGAACGAGTGTTTAATGACGTTATAAACAAGCAAGGAATATTCAAAATAGAAGATATTAAAATGCCTATTGTTATACCAACAGTAGATTTAATGAATTGTAAAGAATACGTATTTACAAATCGTCCACCAGAAGAGGGAGAAAAATATATAACTGATATTTCCGTAGGAAAAGCAATACGTGCAAGTAGTAGCTTTACGGCTGTTTTTAGTCCTTGTGAATATAAAGAGCACGCTTTTATAGATGGAGGAGCACTAGATAATATTCCAGTAAATGAAGTAAAGAAACAGGGAGCGGATGTTGTAATCGGTGTAAAATTTAAAAGTGATGAAATAACTGAAGAAAGTAATATTATGGATATGACAATGAAAACCATAGATATTATGGGAGAAAAAATATCAGAAGAAAATTTAAAACAAGCTAATTTAGTTTTAGATGTTTATACAGACAAAACAGGGTTATTAGATATAAATAAATTAGATTCTTGCTATAAATATGGCTACAATGCTGTAATAGAAAATTTAGATAAAATAAAAGAAATACTTAAATAAATTATGATTTATGAAAGATAATCTTGCTTAATAACAAAAAAATTGTTAAAATATATGTAGTAAAAATAAGGAGAAATAAATGAAAGAGATAATAACTTATTCAGAAGAGGAAACGAAAAATATAGCAAAGCAAATAGCAAAGAAAATGAATAAAACAGGAATTATTGTTTTAAGTGGGGAATTAGGAGCCGGAAAAACCAAATTTACAGAGGGCTTTTTATCTAATTTTGGTTTAGAAAAGGAAATATCTAGCCCAACTTTTACCATTGTAAATGAATATAAAAACGAAAAGGCAACTATTTATCATTTTGATGTATATAGATTGGCTGATATAGATGAATTTTATGCAATAGGTGGAGAAGAATATTTCTCTAAGGGAATTTGCATTATTGAATGGGGAGAAATAATAGAACAGGCTTTAACTGAACATTATATAAAAATAGATATTCAAAAAGATGAAAAAAACTTGGAGAAAAGAATTTTACACATAGAAGAAAAATAAATCTTGATTTTTATAAAAAAGTATGCTAATATAATTTAGTATGCTTTTTTTGTATTCAATGTAATTATCAAAAAATATGCAGGTGTGCTGGAACTGGCAGACAGGATGGTCTCAAAAACCATTGTCAGAAATGGCGTGTGGGTTCAAGTCCCACCACCTGCACCAACGACGTATCTGATCGAACTTTATAAAACAGATATATAAATACCATCCTGAAAAAGGAAGGTTTTTTTTATTTTTATAACATAAAAATTTAAAATATCATTGACAATTACAAACAATTGTTTTATAATTATCAGCATAAAAATATGTTAAAACGGAGATGATGTAAATGAAAGAAATAAATAAAAATAATAAAAAATTTGAAGATATTAAGCATATTGATGAAAATGGAGTTGAATTTTGGTATGCTAGAGAATTACAAATTGTACTAGATTACAAAGAATGGAGAAAATTTGAAGGTGTAATAGAAAAAGCTAAGTTAGCTTGTCAGAATAGCTATATCAATGTGCTTGAACATTTTGTCGGTGCCGACAAGTTGTCAAAACGCGCTAATAATGCGAAAGTTAGAATAAATGACTATAAACTTTCTCGTTATGCTTGTTATTTAATTGCTCAAAACGGAGATTCTAGAAAAAAAGTAATTGCTCTTGCTCAAACATATTTCGCAGTTCAAACTAGAAAACAAGAGATTAATGAAAAAGAATATAGTATGCTAACAGAAGATGAAAAAAGATTTTATCAAAGAAATTTAACAAAAAAAGGAAATTATTCACTAAATCAAATAGCCCAAAAAGCGGGAGTTAAAAATTTTGATAGATTTCATAATTATGGATATAAAGGATTGTATAATGGAGAAACTGCTGATGATATTGCAAAAAGAAAAGGATTACGATATAGAGAAGATATTTTAGATAATATGGGAAGTGATGAGCTTATAGCAAATTTATTTAGAATTTCTCAGACAGAGCAAAAATTAAAAAGAGATAATATTCAAACAGAAAAAGAAGCAAATAAAATTCATTATAATGTTGGAGCAAAAGTAAGAGAAACAATAAAGGAACTTGGTGGAACTATGCCAGAAGATTTGCCAACACCTAAAAAAAGTTTAAAGCAATTGGAAAAGGAAAATAATAAAAGCTTGAGAAAAAAAATAATAAATTATTAATAATAAACTTGAATAATTATTATATTAAATTAATAACAGAAACTGATTGATAATTATATAAATTGTCAAGAGAGCCAATTACGAGTCGTAAATATCTACATCGTTGGCACCACATAAAATTTGAAAACATAAAAACACAAAGAGAATAATATTATAAATCTTTGTGTTTTTTAAATTATTTTATTCTAATAAATTTATTTGCATCATTACTTGCAATTTCTTGTGTAATATTTCCAATATCATAAATAGAGCCATCTTCATTTTCAAAAGGAACATCTATACTTACATTGCATAAATATTCTTCACCATTTGTAGTAACAATATGAATACTAAACGAAACATTGCATTTTATACTGCTTTGAGGAATGAATGCTGTTTTTAAAAGTGTTCCATTATATACAATTTCCTTATTATCAATGATGAAATCTTTTTTTATATTTTGGTTATAAAATCCTAAAGCAATAGGAGTTGTAGAATCATTTGCTAATTCAAAATTTTCATAATTTAAAGTTGTACTAGAATCTACAATAGGAAAACTAAATTCATTTTCTATTAAATTTTCTTTTTTATAACTACATTTTCCAAAGTCTTGAATGTTTTTCTTGTATAAACAAGGTGTACCTAATTCTGAATTGGACAAAGCAATGTCATTAATAGATAGAGATTGAATGAAAACATCTTCTTTGGTATTATTTAGGTAAATGCCAATATCGCAGTATTGTGAAATATCTAAACTTAATTGTTGGTTTACACTTCCTGTTTCGGCAGTGGCACTGCTAAATAAAACAATTTTACTTAAACTAAAAGGTATATCTTCGTTAAAGCTTGAAAAGAATAAGCTATCTTGTTCTAAATTATTTTTTATAAATAAATCTTGAATAAAAAATAAATAAACGAAAATACATATACATAGCAAAACAATAAGCAAAACAAGTAATTGCAAACTCTTTAAATTTATTTTTCTTAAAAGCATTTGTTTTCTTTTTCTAACATTAATATCTCTTCTCATTTGCGTCTCCTTATATTACTATATTACAATAATATTAATTTAAAAGCAATATGAATGAAACAATTGACAAAAAATTTTTTTATATTTAAAATAATATTGGTGAAAAATATGAAGAAAATAAAAATAAATGACAATAGAACAAAAAACATAGTAATAATAATATTAATAGTGTTGGCAATAATAGTAGTTTTCTTTCTTTCAGGAATTTTTGCTGTAAAGTATAGGGTATCAAAAGAAGTTGTAACTAAAAGCGCAATGGTTCCGCAACAGATAGAATGGATGGACGAAGCTTACGAGGGAATTATTGATATTAATGAAATAATTGAAAAAAATACTAATAATCAAACAAAAGAAGTAATAGAAACACAAATTGTTGAATTAGAATATGAAACACAATACAAAAATAATAGTAATTTACCTAAAGGAAAAGTACAAGTTTTACAACAAGGACAAGATGGAAAACAAGAATTAATTATTAAAAAGCAGTATATAGGGGAAGAATTAGTATCAGATGAGCAAATTGGAAGAAGAATTGTAACTGCGTCTGTAGATAGAATTGTTGAAGTAGGTACTTCTAATTATTATGATTCTCACAAAATAAAAGTAGGTGATACTGTATATGCTACACCTTATGAATTAGATATTAAAGCAGAAAATAAAAAAGGCGCAGAGGTTGTAGCAAAGATTAATCAAAATTCAAAATTAAAAATAGAAAAGAAAAAGGGAAATTGGTATTATGTAAATTATGACACATATTATGGATGGGTAGAGTCTGACTGTGTAACTTACATTGTTCCAGATACCTACAATTACAATGGAAATACGTCACAACAGTCTAAGTCTCAACTATTAAAAACATTAAGTAAAAATATGAATTTAAATAAACCAAGTGGATTAACTTTAGAACAATTTGAAAAAATCTTTACAAATGAAAGTAAAGATAAAAACGGAGTATTTAAGGAAAATGCAAAATATTTTTATTATATAGAGCAATCTTATGGAATAAATGGCGTATTTGTTGCTGCTGTTGGAATTCACGAGAGCGCTTGGGGAACTTCTAAAATAGCAACAAATAAGAAAAATTTATTTGGATATGGAGCATACGATATGAATGCATATTCAAGTGCTTACTCATATAATGGATATGCTGCCGGAATTGATATGATTGCTAGAGTACTTGTAAAACATTATCTAAATCCAAAAGGAACAAGCATATATAATGGAGAAGTAGCTACGGGTAAATATTATCACGGTGCAACATTACAAGGAGTAAATACAAAATATGCAACAGATAAAAATTGGGCAAATGGTGTTTATACGTGGATGAAATATTTGTATAATAGGTTATAAAATAAAAAGAAAATTTATAATATTTTCAAAATAAATCTTGTATTTTTTTCCATTGTAGTGTATGATAATATATGTAAATTTATGAATGTAAAACTAGGGGAGAAATAGTTATGAAAAAAATAGTAGCAATATTGTTTATAGTAATTTTCTTGTTTTCTATTTGTAGTGTTTATGCAGTTAGTTCTAAACAGGTAATAGATAACCAAACATCTAGTCAATTAATTGAAATTAAAGAAAAAGAATTGAAAGAAATGAGTGATTACACAGAAGCCTATGGATCAGAAAGCTATGGAATGACAGCATATATTTTAAATAAAATTAGAATATATAGTATACCTTGCTGTTTTATTGGAATAGCTGTTGCAGCAATTTATCAATATGTAATTGGAATTAGAAGAATAGATATAAGAGATAGAGGACTTATTTTAATGATAGGCTTTATAACAATTTTTGTAATATGTCAGGTATTGCCATTAATATTTGCAATAGTTGTAAAAAGTTGGAGGGGTTAACAAATGAAAGTACTATTTGCTGTAAGCGATGAAAATATATCAACTCAAATAGTTAAACGTTATCAAAAAGAATATAAAGAAATAATTTCATATAAAAATATGTATTATTTCAATGCAATTGTAAAAGAACTACAAAGAGATAAATCTTATGATAGAATAGTTATTAGTGAAGATTTAGAGCCTTTTGCTAATAATAATTATGATGCAATTGATAAATTTCTATTTGAAAAACTTGATAATATCAGTGATGAAGCAACAGGTGTAAATGGAGAAGATATTCCTATTATTTTAATTAGTACAGATAGAAGAGAAAAATCTGAACCAATTTTAGTAAAACTATTTGGAATAGGAATCTACAATGCTTTGTTAGGCCAAGACCGTAGTACAGCAAATGTATGCAATTTGTTAAATAAACCTCGTAGTAAAAAAGAAGCTAAAATTTATTATAAAATAGAATCAGATGAAGTAAATTATAAAAGTGAAAGTGAAGAAAATGTTAGCGAAGCAGAAATTAAGAATATTTTAAATCATTATAGAAGATTAGGAAAAGATGAGGACAGATATATAGAAAGCTTTAATAACATTGCAGCACAATATAATGATGCACAATTAAGAATTATAACAAAATTTTTACCACTTAACGTAAAAGCAGTATTAGAAGAAAGATGTCCTAAATATCAGTCTGTAATGACATTTGGAGATACAGCATCTTCTATTAATGTAATGAAAAAACAGAAAGAATCAGATGGTTTAAAAATAGGATTTTTGAATAACAATAATACTAATAGACTTGTTAAACCTGTTATTGTACCAACAGCAGTAAAAAAAGTGGCAATGAAGAAAGCTACTCCTGTTGTTCAACCTATTGAAAAGGAAGAACCAGAGCAAGATGAAGATTTCCAAGAAATAGAAGAAATTACTCCTACAGAAAATATCAATAATGAAGTTGAAAATATACTAGAACCAGAAGATGTAGTAGAACCAGTAAAAAGAGGTAGAGGAAGACCTAAAAAGATAGTAGATGAATCTGAGCAACCACAAGTAAATACAGTAAAAAGAGGCAGAGGAAGACCTAAAAAGATAACAGAAGTAGAACAAGAGGAAGAAGATTTTAATACTGTTTTACCTGGTTTTGACGAAATTGATGATTCATTACCATTATCTGATTTAGAAGAAGAAAACAAAGAAAGCGATGTTTTACCAGGACTAAATTCTTCTGAAGAAGATAACGATAATACTTTACCGGGATTTGAATCATTTGACCAAGAAAATGTATTGACAGGTTTTGATAATGATACAGAAAAAGAAGAACAGAGTGAAGACGATTCAGTTTTGCCAGGTTTTGATGATTTAGATCAAGATTCATCTATGTTGCCAGGATTTGATTCAAATAATGATGTTTCAAATATAGAAAATACAAAAATGAATACAACACAACAAAATACACAACAAGAATACAATAATACAGTTACAAATTACAATGAAAGAGCAAATTATGTACCAAATGGAAATTTGGATGGCTTACTATCAAGAGATAAAAAAGTAGTTTGTTTTGTTGGAACAACAAAAAATGGTACATCATTTTTAGTAAATAATGTTGCAAAATGCTTATCTTCTATGGGAATTAAAACAGCTATTCTAGATTTAACAACAAATAGAAATTCATATTATATTTATACTAAAAATGAAGAAAAGCTTAGAAATGTTGCTTTTGAATCTATTAAGCAATTAGCAAATGGAACAACTAATGGAATAATGATAGATAAAAATTTAGACGTATATACTGCTCTTCCAGGAGATAGTGTTCCATTAGAGAATATAGATGGAATTATTTCTACATTAGTTCAAAATTATTCTGTTGTATTAATGGATTGTGACTTTAATACAAATTCAGAATATTTTGGAATTGCACAAGAAATATATATTGTACAAACTATGGACATCCTTACAATTCAACCAATGACAGCATTTTTAAGAGATTTAAAGGCAAAAGATGTTCTAAAGCCAGAAAAAATTAGAATTGTTATAAATAAAGAAATGAGAGTAAGAGGATTAACAGCAAAGGCAATTATAGGTGGATTGGCTTATTATAATGATCCTGCGATGTCATTTATGACAGAATTATTTAATAAAGATACTGTAAAATATTGTACAATTCCTTTCGAAGAAGATGTATGCTCAAGATACTTAGAAGGAGTAATGGACTGTGAAATTTCAATTAATGGATATTCTAAAAACTTTATAGGCAAGTTAAAAGAATTAGCAAATATGGTATATCCTTTACTTGGAAATAAATATAAACCAATGGGAGATTATTCAGGTAATAACAGATTCTCTGCTAATATGAATAATACGTTAGAGCAAATGAAAAATAAATATTAAAATAATAAAGGGGTGAAAAAGGTGCTTGCGGTAATAGTTATATTAGTAATTATTGTATTAGTGCTCTTAGTATATAATATAATGATTAATAAACAGATACAAAATCTAAACAACGTAAATCAAAAAGTAACAAGTTTGAACGTGTTACAGGAATTTATGAGCACAATAGGTGAAGAAGAATCTGTAGATAATAAAATTGTAAAAATTAATAACATACTAATAGAAAAATATGATATCAAATATTCTACTATTGTAATTTTTGATGGAGCAGAATATGTAATAAAGGCTACAAACGTAAGTGAAAAGCATTGGGAAACTTTAAGAAATCTTCAAAATGAAGAAATATTTAAAGATAGTATAACAACTGCAACGCCTAAATATGTAACAGTAGATAATGAAAATGATAAATTGCCATATCAAAAATCTGAATTTGGAAGAGCAAAATCTGCTATATTTTTCCCTTTATATATAGATAATATTTATATAGGTTACTGGATTTTAGAAAGTGGCGTAGCACACGCATTTGATAAATTAGATACTACTATTTTAGAAGTAGTAAAAGATAATATTATTTCTGTTTTAAAATCAGTATCTTATCAATCTGTAGTAGAAAGTTTAAGCAGAAAAGATTTATATTCTGAATTGAATAATGTAGAATATTTATATGGAAAAGGTAGAAAAATAGTAGATAGATATCCAACATCTAGTGTATGTATGTTTAATATTACTAACTTAAGTGAAATTAATGATAGAGTAGGAAGAAAGACAGGAAACAACATTATTACAGAAGTTAGCAAACATATACAAGAAAATATATCTGATGAATATTTATTTGTAAGATATATGGGACCAAAATTCTTAATTATATTTTCAGGAGTTGATCCAGATAGTGTAGTAAACTTTATACAAGAATTGAAATCAGATTTGGAAAAAATGCAAATTCCTGTTGTTGAACAAAATGCAATTAAAGGAAAGAAAAAAGTAGTTAGCCCAAAATTAAATTTTGTTGTTACTACATATTATAAAGGTACAGCTTTGGAAGGACTAAATAAAAAATTGGAAGAATTTTTAGATAAAGCCGATAAAAGTGAAAATGATATTAATTTAATCTAAAGTTGTAATTAGGAGGTTTTAGAATGGATTTTGATAAAACAATGAATTATTCAGTAGAAAGAGACAAAAATATAAAAGCAAGAGAAGTGCTAAAACAAGTTTATAGTGCTTTGCAAAAAAAAGGTTATAATCCTATTAATCAAATAGTAGGTTATATTTTATCTGGAGATCCAACCTATATTACAAGTTATAATGATGCTAGAAATTTAATAAGACAATTAGATAGAGACGAACTTTTGGAAAAATTGGTTAGAAATTATATAGGACTTGATGAATAAGTTTTTAAACCAAAAAGGAAATGATATAAAAAATGAGAACATTGGGAATAGATTATGGAGATAGCAGAGTTGGAATTGCAATTACAGATGCATTAGGTATAACTGCACAAGGATTGGAAACAATACATCATAAAGGAAATGATAAAATTGTTTTGAAAAGACTAGAAGAACTAACACAAACTTATGAGATAGATACATTTGTAATTGGATTGCCATATATGTTAAATGGTGATAGTAGTCAAAGAGTTGAAGTAACCAAAAAGTTTATTCAAAAACTAAAGTGCAAATTTAATAAAATAAAAATAGAAGAAATTGACGAGCGATTAACAACTGTTGCTGCACATAAAACAATGAATGAATTAAATATCAACCCAAAAGAGAAAAAAAATTTGGTAGATACAATTTCAGCAGTTTATATATTAGAAATGTATATAAATAAAAAATAAGTTATTAATGTTGTAGAAATACAATTTAAAAATATAAAAATTTGAAAGGAGAAAGAAATAATGAGTGAAGATACTAATAATGAAGATTTAGATAACATCATTGTATTAAATGATGAAGAAGGTAATGAAGCAGAATTTGAATTCTTAGATTTAATAGAATACGAGGGCGAAGAATATGTAGTTTTACTACCAGCAGAAGAAGCTGACGACGCCGGAGAAGTAGTTATATTAAAATTAGAAGATACAGAATCAGAAGATGAGGAATCTTATGTAAGTGTTGATGATGAAGATACATTAAATAAGGTATTTGAGATATTTAAAGAAAAATTTAAAGATGATTTTAATTTTGTAGATTAATTCAAAAAAATAGTTGTAAAATTGAAGATAAACTGATATACTTTTAGTAGTATATCAGTTTTTAAATAATTGAAAGGAAGGGTTGAATATGGAAGAAAACAATAAGGAAGAATTAAAAGAAGAGACAGTTGTTTCAGAAACAGGAAATGAAATTGAAGAAAACGGAATTAAAATTGCAGATGATGTTATTGCAATTATAGCAGGAAAGGCGGCATCTGAGGTATCAGGAGTATATTCAATGGCAGGAGGATTTGCAGGAGGTATATCAGAAGTATTTGGTAAAAAAAGTTATGCAAAAGGAATAAAAGTTGATCATAACGAAAACAAATTAAAAATTGATGTAAACATTATTGTAGAATATGGTTCTAGAATACCAGATATTGCGTATGAAATTCAAAACAGAGTAAAAAAAGCAGTGGAAAATATGACTGGTTTAAGTATAGAAGAGGTAAATGTTCATATTCAAGGTGTTAATACAACAGAAGTAGTAAAGGAATCAAATAACGGAGAAGAATAAAAATTTTAAGGAAACCCTGCCCATAATTTTTATTTCATTATGGGTTGGGATTTAATTAAAAAATAGGAGGATTAAAAAATGAAAGTAATAGAAAATGTAGCTTTAACAATTTTTTCAGTTGTAATTTTAATATTTTGTTTAATATTTTGTTTAATTTTATTCAATTGGATAGAAGTAAGTTATGTGTATTTAGTGTTGCAATACTTAAAATCAACACCAACTATAACTAATATATCACTTGTAGTAGCAATTGTATTAATGCTATTAGCAGCAAAATGTATCTTCTTTCCAGCTAATACCAAAGAAAAGAAAGAGAAAATAGAAGGAATTTTACTAGAGAATGAATCTGGTAAATTAATGATTTCTATTGAAACTATAGAAAACTTAGTAAAAGGTGTTATTAATCAATTTCCAAATGTTAAGTCTATTAATTGTAAAGTAAAATTGGACAAGCAAGTAAATAATGTAATCATCGACTTAAATTTAATAGTTGCATCCGAAACAGTAATTAAAGAATTATCATCTAATTTACAAAATAAAATTAAAGAGGTAATTAAAACAACAACAGAAGTTGATGTAAAAGAAGTAAATATAAAAATAAAAAATATTGAAGCTCAAAAGGAAAGTGAGTAGGAGGTATTTTATGGAAGGCTTTAAAGAATTTATAAAAGAATATAGTGGAGCTATTATAGGAGCACTTGTAGCAATTATTATATTATGTACTCAACTATATAGATTAATTATAGGTATTTTATTAATCGTAGTTGGAATTTATGTAGGAAACTATATTCAAAGAAATAAATATGAAGTAAAAGAAAAAATTAAAAATTTTGTAGATAAAATGTAAAAAACATCGAAAATGGAGGAAAAAATGAATCGTTCAGCTGCAAGGGAAGAAGCTTTTAAATTATTATATAGTCTAGAAATACAAAAAGAAAATTATAGGGAGCAAGTTGATTTATACTTTGAAAATGAAGAAATACAAGATGAAAAAATGAAAGAATATATAAATCAAATTGTATCAGGAATAGCAAAGTATTCCAAAGAAATAGAACAAAAAATTGCAGAAAATCTAAAGAAAGATTGGAAAATAGATAGAATATCAAAAATAGATTTAGTATTATTAAAAATAGCAATATATGAAATTTTATATACAGATGTTCCTTATAAAGTAGCAATTAATGAAGTTGTTGAAATAGCGAAAAAATATGGTGAAGATAATTCACCAAACTTTATAAATGGAATTTTAGCAAGTATTGTTAAAGAAAGCGAAAACTTATGATAAGACCAGAACCAATATCCGTTTCTCAATTAAATAATTATATAAAAGAAAAAATTGACGAAGATGAGTTTTTAAATAACATATACATAAAAGGAGAAATATCTAATTTCAAACACCATTATACAGGTCATATGTATTTTACATTAAAGGACGAAAACTCTTTAGTAAAGTGCATTATGTTTAAAACTTACACAACTAATCTTAATTTTGTTCCTAAAGACGGAATGAAGGTTTTAATATTGGGAACAGTATCTGTTTTCGAAAGAGATGGAGTTTACCAAATTTATTGTAAGGCAATGGAAGAAGATGGAATTGGAAATTTATATTCAGAATATGAAAAGTTAAAAAACAAATTAGAAGCAGAAGGATTATTTGATAAAAAATACAAAAAGGAAATTCCTTTTATGCCTAAAGTAATAGGTGTTTTAACTTCGCAAACCGGTTCTGTTATTAGAGATATTATAAATGTAAGTACAAGAAGAAATCCTAATGTTTATTTAAGATTACTGCCAGTTCCTGTACAAGGAGAAGGGGCAGCTATTAAAATTGCTGATGCAATAAAAATAATGAATGAAAAAAAACTAGCTGATGTTTTAATACTTGCAAGAGGTGGTGGCTCATTAGAGGATTTATGGCCTTTTAATGAAGAAGTTGTTGCACGAGCTATTTTTGAATCAGAAATACCAATTATTTCTGCGGTTGGTCACGAAACAGACTTTACAATAGCTGATTTTGTGGCAGATTTAAGAGCTCCAACACCTTCTGCAGCAGCAGAGCTTGCAGTGTCAAATATATCAGATATTCAGAAAAGTTTGCTAAATTATCATAATAGGTTTGCTATTAGCTTACATAAAAAACTGGAATTAATGAAATTGAAATTTGAAGGTATAATGAATTCAAAATGCTTTAAAGAACCGCTTTTAAGAATTCAAAATGAATACTTGAAAATAGATAATTTAATGAAAACTATTTATGATAAAGCGGAAGGTAAATATAAAGAATCGAAATATGTTTTTATTAATTTAACATCAAAATTAGATTCGTTAAGTCCGCTTAAGACATTAAGTAGAGGATATAGCATTATACAAAAAAATAATAGAATTGTAAAATCAAAAGAAGATATAGAGTTGGGAGATAAAATAGACGTTAGATTATCAGATGGGGTTATAAAAGCTAATGTAGTAGAATTATAAAGGGAGAATATTATGGAAAATAATAAGAGTTTTGAAGAAATGATGAAGGATTTAGAACAAATAGCAAATGAATTAGAAAGTGGAAATTTAAGCTTAGATGATTCTGTAAGTAAATTTGAACAGGGAATGGAAATTTCTAAAGAGTGTTCTAAAATTTTGGAAGATGCCGAAAAGAAAATTACCATTCTAATAAAGGACAATGAAAATAACCTACAAGAAGAAAATTTTAATGTAGAATAAATTACTTACAATACAATTTGAAAATTTAAAGGAGACAGATCGATGAGTATCTCAGAATGGTTTACAGTTTATAAATATATTTTAGTACCAGTTTTTCTATGGTTTTGCATACAATCATTCAAATTAATTTACGATTTATGTACAACTAAACAATTTAATTTTAAACGAATTTTAGGGGCAGGAGGAATGCCAAGTTCTCATTCTGCAGTAGTAACTTCTCTTGCTACGCTAATAGGAAAGAACTTAGGAACATCATCACCAATATTTGCGTTGTCCCTTATATTTGCATTTGTTGTAATGTATGATGCGTGTGGAGTAAGAAGAGCAGCAGGAAAACAAGCTAAATTATTAAATGAAATTGTAAATACTCCGGGCTTAACTAATGTGCAGGTACAAGAAAAATTACAAGAAGCATTAGGACATACTCCAATACAAGTTTTTGTAGGAGCTCTAATAGGTTTTATAGCAGGATTAATTTTATAAAAATGGGAGGTGCTGTAAATGTCAGATATAGAAATAGCAAGAAATACAAAATTAAATAAAATAACAGAAATTGCAAAAGAATTAGGCATTAAAGAAGACGACTTAGAATTGTATGGAAAATATAAGGCAAAATTATCTGAGAACATTTATGAAAATCTAAAGAATAAAAAAGATGGAAAACTAATTTTAGTAACAGCAATTAACCCAACACCTTTAGGAGAGGGAAAAACAACCATTTCAATAGGCCTAGCAGATGGCCTAAAATACATAGGAAAAAAATCAATTCTAGCTTTAAGAGAGCCATCTTTAGGACCAGTATTTGGTATAAAAGGTGGAGCAACAGGTGGTGGATATGCTCAAGTTGCACCAATGGAAGATATTAATCTACACTTTACAGGAGATATTCACGCCATTACAGCTGCCAATAATTTATTATCTGCTGTAATAGATAACCATATTTATTTTGGTAATGAATTAAATATAAAAAGAGTAATATGGAAAAGATGTGTAGATTTAAATGATAGACAATTAAGAACTGTTAACACAGGTCTTTCAGAAGAAAAAAACATAGTACCAAGAATGGATGGATTTAATATAACAGTTGCATCTGAAATAATGGCTATTTTGTGTTTATCAAAAGATATAAAAGATTTAAAAAGAAGATTAGGAAATATTATTATTGGTTACAATGAAGAGGAGAAACCAGTTACAGCACGAGATTTAAAAGTAGATGGAAGTTTAACAGTTCTTCTAAAAGATGCAATAAAGCCAAATCTTGTACAAACATTAGAACATACACCAGCAATTATTCACGGTGGTCCTTTTGCAAATATTGCACACGGATGCAATAGCATAATTGCAACAAAATTAGCTATGAAACTTGCAGATTATACTGTTACGGAAGCAGGGTTTGGAGCCGATTTAGGTGCAGAAAAATTCTTAGATATTAAATGTAAAGTAGCGAATATAAAACCAGATGCTGTAGTATGCGTTGCAACACTAAAAGCATTGAAATATCACGGCGGAGTGCCAAAAGAAGCTATACAAGAAGAAAATATAAATGCCCTAGAAAGAGGAATGAAAAATTTATTAAAACACATAGAAAATATAAAAGATGTATATGGTTTAAATGTTATTGTAGCTATTAATAAATATGTGCAAGATTCAGATAAAGAAATAGCTTATTTGCAAGAAAAATTAAAAGAAAAAAATGTAGAATTAAGTTTAGTAGAAGCTTGGGAATATGGTGGAAAAGGTGCAGCAGACTTAGCACAAAAAGTTGTAAAATTAACAGAAAAAGAAACTAAGTTAAACAAAATCTATGAACTTGAAGATGCAATTGAAACTAAAATAGAAAAAATAGCCAAAACAATTTATGGCGCAGAAGGAATTGAAATTTCAGAAAAAGCGCAACAGGAAATTGAATTTATTAAAAAAATTGGTTATAACAATTTACCAATTTGTATAGCTAAAACGCAATATTCATTTTCAGATGATTCTAAAAATTTGGAATGCTTAGAACCATTTAAAATTCATATACAAGACATCATTTTAGATGCTGGAGCTGAATTTATTGTAGCTATAACTGGAAAAATATTTACAATGCCGGGACTTCCAAAAGTTCCAGCAGCAGAAAATATCGATATAGATGAAAATGGAAATATAGTTGGTATTTTTTAAATCAATTTACAAAAAAAGCATAAAAAAACCATTTTTGTAAAAAATATATTAAGAATAATTTTTACGAAGGTGGTTTTTTATGTTATTTCAAAAAAGTAAAAAAATAGCACTCATTGTTCTAATGATTGTTATAAGTATATTTGTCTTGTATTATGTTTTCATAAGTAGTAATACAGTATATGCTTTATCTAAATATGGTTCAAGGGGAGAAGAAGTAAAGCAAATTCAAACAAAACTAAAAAGATGGGGTTATTATAATGGCAGTGTAGATGGAATTTATGGAAGTAAAACACTTGCAGCAGTAAAATCATTTCAACGAAAAAATGGTTTAACTGTAGATGGAATTGCTGGCAAAAAAACATTGGCAGCAATGGGAATCAATTCGTCTTCTACAAGCAGTTCTTCTGGTAGTAACTCAAATAGTTCGAACCTAAACTTATTAAGCAGATTAGTTTATGGAGAGGCAAGAGGAGAGCCGTATTCAGGTCAAGTGGGAGTGGCAGCTGTTGTTTTAAATAGAGTAAGCCATTCATCATTTCCGAACACAGTTGCTGGAGTTATATATCAAAGAGGTGCATTTGATGTAGTAAGCGACGGACAAATTAATATGAATCCAAACTCCACAGCAATTAAAGCAGCACAAGATGCTATTAACGGATGGGATCCATCCTATGGAGCAATTTACTATTTTAATCCCAAAACAGCAACAAGTAGTTGGATTTGGTCAAGACCATTAACGGTTGTTATCGGCAATCACAGATTTTGCAAATGACCCCATTGGGGACGTTCCTAAAAGGGGTCATTTGACCCCATTGGGGACGTTCCTAAAAAGGTCCATTTGACCCCATCGGGGACACTCCTGTTTAGTACATATTATTGCAAAATCCCCTTTATTATTTTTTTAATTCCACAACAGTTACACCCATTTCGCCTTCTCCAAATGTCCCAAGCCTAAAACTTTTTATGTGTGGATGACTCTTTAAAAAAGTATGAATACCTTGTCTTAATTTTCCTGTGCCTTTTCCGTGTACAATTCTAACCGTATTTAAGCTGCTTAAATAGCAATCATCTAAATATTTATCTATCATATCAATTGCTTCATCTACATTTAAACCGATTACATTTATTTCATTAGAAATGTTTTTTGGCTTTATATTAGATATAGATGCTTTTGATGTATTTTTGTTTTTCGTTTTTGTCCAATCTAAACTTAAATTCGAAATATCTACATTTAACTTAGCTGAACCTACTTGAATTTGAACTTTTCCATTTTTAGGGTTTCCAACTACAACTCCTTTTTGGTTCAAATCGTTTATTACAACCTTTGTTCCTTTTGGTAAATCAGACGGAGTTAAATTTCCTTCTTTTAATTCTTCGGTTTCAAATTGATTAACCTCTCGAATAGCATCGTTTAAGTTATTTCTTAAATTATTTAAGTTTTTTATAGCATCAGAAGAGGCAGATTCTGAAATATGGTTCATCTCTCTTATAATGTATGAAGCTTCATCTTTTGCTTTTAATAAAATTTCTCTTGCTTCCAACTTGGCGTTTTCAATTAATTCTTTTTCCTTATTTTTCACATCACTATTATCTTTTTGCAAAGACTTTTTTAAACTTTCTACTTCTTTAGCATCTTTTTCTATTTTGATTTTCTCAAGTTCAATTTTCTTTTTATCATCATAAATGTTTTTTAAAACATCTTCCATTTTTACATCTTCAGAACGAATAAATGTGTTAGCTCTATCTAGTATTTTTTTATTCAATCCTAACTTTGCAGAAATAGCAAAAGCGTTACTCTTGCCTGGTATGCCAGTAATAATGTGATAAGTAGGTTTCAAATTTTCAATATCAAATTCAGCGCTAGCATTCATAAAACCATTATGAGTTAAAGCATAATTTTTTATTTCTTGATAGTGAGTAGTTGCAATACAAAGACTTCCTAGTTGATGAAAAAATTCCAAAATGCTAATAGCCAAACTGCTACCTTCAACTGGGTCTGTTCCAGAACCTAACTCATCAACCAAAATTAAACTTTGGTATGTAGCTGTATTAGTAATTTCAATAATATTAGTAATATGAGAAGAAAATGTACTTAATGATTCCGCAATACTTTGCTCATCACCAATATCTGCAAAAATATGGTCAAAAACATAAATATTACTATTTTCGTGTGCAGGAATCATTAGCCCGCTATAAGCCATCAAATGCAATAGTCCGACCGTTTTTAAAGCCACTGTTTTTCCACCAGTATTAGGGCCAGTAATTACTAAACAAGAAAAAGTATCACCTAACGAAATATCTATAGGAACTACATTGTCTTTATTAATTAAAGGGTGTCTTGCCTTTATTAAATTAAACACTTTTTTATCATTAATCTTTGGCGAAATACCATTTATACTAATTGAATAATTTGCTTTAGCGAACAATAAATCAATCATACCAAGTAATCTAACATTATTTTCTAATTCATTAATAATAGCATTTAACTTATTCGATAATATAGCAAGAATTCTTTCTATTTCAATGTTTTCCTTCATTTTCAAAGAATTCAATTCATTATTCATATCAAAAATAGAAGTTGGTTCAATAAAAACCGTAGAACCGCTTGAAGAAATATCGTGAATAAATCCACTAATTTGGCTCCTATATTCATCTTTTACTGGAATAACAAAACGGTTATCTCTAATTGTTACAATAGGTTCCATTAGATATTTTGAATACGTTGAAGAATGAATAAAATTATTCAATTTATCTTTAATATTCTGCTCCAAGCTTTTCTTAGCTTTTCTAATATTATATAAAGCATCAGAAGCTCTATCGTCAATTGTATTCTCATCTATTATTTTTGAAAAAAGCTCTTTTTCTAACTCTAAATTACAATAAAGGTTATTAAAAAAAGGTTTTAAAATGCTAAAATCAGCAGAAATATTTTCAGATGCTTCTTCAAAAAAATGTAAAACTTCCCTAGACATTTTTAAAATAGTTGCCAAATCTAGAATTTCTTTAGTAGATAAAACACTATCACCAGCAAGTTTCTTAAAATGCAAAGAAACATCATTAAATTCATCAATGGGTGGATTTCCGTATTTATTAACCATATCAACTGCTTGGCTAGTTTGTAATTGTAAATTAGCAACATCAAGCACATCAAAAGATGGCTTTAAGTTTGTAACCAAGTTTCTACCAATGTATGTCTTAGCAAAACCACTTAAAATATCTAATATTCTATAATACTCTAATTTCTCAAAACACTTATCGCTCATTATATTCTCCTTAATACATATTTATTATATCTTGAATTTAGTCAATTATCAAGAAAATGGTTATAAAAAATTTACATAAGGTTTATTTTAAGAATTATAAAAAAACTATTGCAAAAAATAAAATCATCGTGTAAAATAAATGCAAAGAAAAAAAGGAGAAATATATGTCGCAAATAATAGATGGAAAAGAATTAGCAAGAAACATAAGATTAGCCTTAAAAGACGAAGTAAATGAACTAAAAAATGCAGATATTCATCCAAAATTAGCCGTAGTTATGGTGGGTGACGATAAAGCGTCAAAAATATATGTTCGAAATAAAAGCAAAGCGTGTGAAGAAATTGGAATAGAATATGAAGAATATTTATTACCAGAAAAAACTAAAATGAGTGAACTATTAGAACTAATAGAAAAACTAAACAACGATGAATCTGTTTATGGAATTCTAGTTCAGAGTCCACTTCCAGATGGATTAGATACAAACGAAGCATTTCAAGCTATATCTCCACAAAAAGATGTAGATGGATTTCATCCAATTAACATCGGAAAATTAAGTTTAAATCAAGATTGTTTTGTATCTTGTACACCTTATGGAATTATAAAAATGTTAGAAGCATACAATATTCCAATAGAAGGCGCACGTGCAGTAATTATTGGTAGAAGCAACATTGTAGGAAAACCACTTGCAAAATGCTTATTAAATAAAAATGCAACAGTAACGGTTTGTCATTCTAAAACAAAAAATATAAAAGAAATAACAAAACAGGCAGACATACTAGTAGCAGCATTAGGAAAACCAAAATTTGTAACACAAGATATGGTAAAAGAAGGGGCTACTGTAATAGATGTAGGAATTAATAGAATGGATGATGGAAAGTTAGTAGGAGACACTGATTTTGAAAACTTAAAAGAAAAAGTAGCATATATTACACCAGTACCTGGTGGTGTTGGACCAATGACAATAGCAATGCTAATGTATAATGTAGTAAAAGCTGCAAAGCATCAATAAAATTAAATAGGGGAAATAAAGGGGGAGCGTAAACAACGCTCCCTTTTTGACCCCAATGGGGTCAAAAGGAGAAAAAAATGATGTATAAAGTAATTGAAGTGAAAGAAAATAGTAAATGGTATCCAGAGAGGCTTAAAAACATAGATTGCCCACCTAAGCAATTGTTTTGCTTGGGTAATTTAGAACTATTAAATTACCCATCAAATCTTGCAATGATAGGTTCTAGAAATTGTAGCTTTTATGGAGAAAGAGCTGCAAAAGATTTTGCTTATCATTTGGCAAAGGAGAACATATGTATTGTAAGTGGCTTGGCAAAAGGAATAGATGCTTTTTCACATATAGGTGCTTTGAACGCAAATGGGAAAACAATTGCAGTTCTTGGAAGCGGACTAGATAATATTTATCCAATCGAAAATAAAAAGCTTGCAGATAGCATTATAGAAAAAGGCGGACTATTAATAACAGAATATCCATTAGGTACAAAACCAGAAAAGCAGAATTTCCCTGCTAGAAATAGAATAATCAGTGGTTTAAGTGATGCAATTTTAGTAGTTGAAGCACGAAAAAATAGTGGAACGAATATTACTGTTAATTTTGCTTTAGAACAAGGGAAAGATGTATATGTAATACCTGGTAATATTTATTCTAAAACAAGTGATGGCACTAATTTTTTAATAACTGAGGGTGCCATACCGGTGCTAAGTTATAAAGATTTGCTTACAGGAAAAATTTTCCTGTAAATGCTTGACAAATCTATTTTTAGAGTATATAATAATAATCGCATAAAAATTAACTAGAAGAGTGGGAACAAATCCCACTCTTTAATACGTATATAGGAGGATTTATTCTTGGCAAATATTGAGGAAAAAGTGGAAAATCTAGTAAATGTTACGATTCAAAATATGGGATATGAACTATACGATGTGCAATACGTAAAAGAAGGCAAAGATTATTATTTAAGAATTTTTATAGATAAACCTAATGGAATTGACTTAAATGATTGTGAAAAAGTGTCGGATAAGATTAACAATTTACTAGATGAAGCAGATTATATTAAAGAACAATATTTTCTAGAAGTATCTTCTCCAGGAATTGAGAGAATACTTAGAAAAGATAAACATCTACAGGCTAATTTAGGAGCGCTTGTAGAGTTAAAGCTTTTTAAACAAATAGAAAAAAAGAAAACGATGCAAGGTATTCTAAAAGATTTTAATAATCAAACAATAACTATTGATGTAAACGGAGAACTTATGCAAGTAGAAAGAAAAAATATTTCTGTTATTAAAACAGTATATGAATGGTAATTAAAAGGAGGAATTTGGAAAATGAAAGAAGCAATTGATAATAAAGAATTAATTATTGCATTAGAAGAATTAGAAAAGGAGAAAGGAATCAAAAAAGAATATGTAATTGAAGCAATTGAAACAGCACTTGTTACAGCATATAAAAGAAACTTCGATTCAGCAGAAAATGTAAAAGTTGTGATGGACAAAACAACAGGAGCTACAAATATTTATTCCGTAAAAGAAGTAGTTGAAAATGTGGAAAATCCAAACTTACAAATTTCTTTAGAAGAAGCAAAACAAATTAATAAGAAAGCAAAACTAGAAGAAACAGTAGATATTGAATTAGTTCCTAAAAATTTTGGAAGAATTGCAGCACAAACCGCAAAACAAGTTATTATTCAAAAACTAAGAGAAGCGGAAAGAGATGTATTATATAACGAATTCAATGATAGAAAAGGTGAAATTGTTTCAGGAATTATTCAAAAAGCCGATGGTGGAGTTGTTGTTTTAGATTTAGGACGATTAGAAGGAATTATCCCATTAAAAGAGCAAATACCTACGGAAACATATAAAGTAAACGATAAGATAAGAGGATATGTTTCTAGTGTAATTAGAGGACAAAAAGGAGCTCCACAAGTTATCGTATCACGTGCATCTGGAGATTTTGTTAGAAAATTATTTGAATTTGAAATACCAGAAATTTATGAGGGATTAATTGAAATAAAGAGTGTTTCAAGAGATCCAGGAAGTAGATGTAAAGTTGCCGTTTATTCAACTAATCCAGATATTGATCCTGTTGGATCTTGCGTTGGACAAAAAGGAATTAGAATTCAAAATATTATTAACGAATTAAATGGAGAAAAAATAGATGTTATTGAATGGAATGAAGACCCATCTATCTTTATATCATCAGCATTACTTCCAGCACAAGTAATGGCAGTAGACATTAAGGAAGAAGAAAAATTTGCACAAGTAATTGTTCCAGATGATCAATTATCTTTAGCCATTGGAAAATCTGGACAAAATGCTCGCTTAGCAGCTAAATTAACTAACTGGAAAATAGATATAAAATCAGAAAGTCAATTTAGAGAAATGATTGCTTCTATGCAAAATACAGAAGGAGAAGAAAAAGAAGAAAAATAATAAAGAATAATACACAAGAATATAATTAAAGGGAGTGATTATTTGAAAAAAGTACCTTTAAGAACTTGTATGGGGTGCAATAATAAAAAACCAAAAAAAGAATTAATAAGAATTGTTAAAAATAAGGATGGAGTAATTTCTATTGATAGAACTGGAAAAATAGAAGGCAGAGGAGCTTATATATGCGACAGTGTTGATTGCTTAGAAAAAGTTATAAAAAGCAAAAGACTAGAAAGAGTTCTAGAAACAGAAATTTCAAAAGAAATATATGAAAATTTAAGAGGTGTAGTGATTGAGCAACAGTAAAGTGTATGGTTTATTGGGATTAACTGCAAAAGCAGGGAAAATTACTTTTGGTTCGGAAGCTTGCGAAGAAGCAATTGCTAAGAAAAAAATTAAGCTACTTATTATTGCAGAAGATTCTTCTGAAAAAACCAAAAAGCATTTTAAAGAAAAATGCGAAGAAAATAAAATAGAATTTTATTTGTTTGGAAACATAGAAAGCATTAGCAAAGCAATTGGAAAAGCAAATAAAGCTGTTATAGGAATTAATGATAAAAATTTAGCGGGAGCAATAAGAAAAATATTAAATGGGGGTGATGTTATTGGGTAAAATGAAAGTACACGAGTTAGCAAAAAAAATAGGCAAAACAAGTAAAGAAATTATCACAGTAGCACAAGAATTAGGTTTAGAATTAAAGAGTCATTTAAGCTCTTTAGAAGACAAAGATGTTGAACAAATTGAGAAAAAGTTGTTAGGAGAAAAAACAGAAACAAAATCTAAAAAAGAAGAAGTAAAAGAAAATAAAAAAGAAAATCCAGTTATTATTAGAAGACAAGTTATTATTTCAGATGAAGAAATCAAAAAAAGAGAAGAAGAAGAGAAAAAACAAAAACAAGAAAAGCAAAAAGAAAGTAGTGTTGGATTTGTAGAAAGAAATAGAAAAACTGATTACAATATTGTTTATAGAAACAAACCAACTAAACCATTAACTGTAAGTGAACTATTTGGATTAAAAGATAACAAAAAAGAAGAAGAACAAAAAGAAAAAATAAAAGAAGAAATCAAAACAGAAATAAAAGATGTACCAAATCAAGAAGAAATGATAGTAACAGAAAAGCAAGAAAATAAAGAACAAGTAGTTCATAAACAACAATCAATAAAGGAAAATTTTACTGGCTACAAAAATAATAATTACAATAATAGACCAAACTTCAATAATAGAAACAATAATGGATATAATAACAATAATAGACCATTTAACAGAAATAATAATGGATTTTCAGGAAACAATAATCGTAACAACAACTTTAATAATCAAAGAAATAATAACAATGGACAATGGCAACAAAGAAATAATTTCTCAAACAATAGGAATAATAACAATAATAATGGAGGATTTAAAAGACCTCTTGATAATCGTGGAATAGAAAAAAATATTAAAAACTTAATGGCATCAGATGTAATAGAAAAAGAAACTATTAGAGATTATAGTAAAGCTCTTTCTAAGCAAAAAAGTAATAACAAATTTGAAGAAAATAAAACTAAAAAACAACCAAAGAGCAGAAGAGGAGATGGAGACTTCGATGAAGATAAATTAAAAAGCTTAAAACAAGAAAGAAGTCTATCTAATATGTTTAACGACCAAGAAGGTGGAATGTTAGACTATTATGATTTAACAACAGCAAGAGGAAGAAAAAATAAAAGAAAACCAATTAAAAATGAAGAAGAAAGAAATAAGCAAAAAATATTCCAATTAACAGAAATAACTATTCCAGAAACAATTTCTGTAAAAGATTTTGCTGCTGAAATTAAGAAAACAACAGGAGAAGTTATTAAAAAGTTATTAGGCTATGGAATTATGGCAACAATTAATAATGATATTGACTTTGATACAGCTTATTTAATTGCACAAGAATTTGGAATTAACGCAACTAAAAAAGAAACAGTAACAGAAGAAGATATCTTATTCGATGAAAGTGAAGATAAAGACGAAGAATTAGTTTCAAGACCACCAGTTGTAGTTGTTATGGGTCACGTAGATCACGGAAAAACATCTTTGTTAGACGCTATAAGAAGTACAAACGTAATTGAAGGAGAAGCAGGTGGTATTACACAACATATTGGTGCCTATAAAGTAGAAGTAAATGGAAGAGAAATTACTTTCTTAGATACTCCAGGACACGAAGCATTCACTGCTATGCGTGCAAGAGGGGCACAAGTAACTGATATTGCAATCCTAGTAGTAGCTGCAAATGATGGTGTAATGCCTCAAACAATTGAAGCAATTAATCACGCAAAAGCTGCTAATATTCCAATTATCGTTGCAGTTAATAAAATAGATATAGAAGGCGCAAACGTTGAAAAAGTAAAAGAAGAATTAACAAAATATGATTTGGTTGCAGAAGAATGGGGAGGAGATACTATATTTGTTCCAATTTCTGCAAAACAAAAAACTAACATAGATACATTGTTAGAAATGGTACTATTAGTAGCAGATATGAAAGAACTAAAATCAAATCCTAATAAACAAGCTAAAGGTGCTGTTATTGAAGCAAAACTAGACAAAGCTAGAGGACCAGTAGCAACAATGCTTGTACAAAGAGGAACATTAGACACAGGAGATACAATTGTTGTAGGTTCTGTTATTGGTAGAGTAAGAGCAATGTACAACGATAAAGGTAAAAAGGTTAAAAAAGCTGGACCATCTACTCCAGTTGAAGTAATAGGTTTAACAGAAGTGCCAACAGCAGGGGAAACTTTTTATGAGGTAGAAGACGAAAAAACAGCTAAACACTTAATAGAAAAAAGAAAACGTCAAGAAAGAGAAAAATCTATTAATGGAACTGTAAAAGTATCTTTAAATGATTTATTCAATCAAATAGAAAAAGGAAAATTAAAAGAATTAAATATTATTGTAAAAGCAGACGTTCAAGGTAGTGTAGAAGCGGTAAAACAAAGCTTAGAAAAACTATCTAATGATGAAGTTAAAGTAAAAGTAATCCACGCAAACGTTGGTGGAGTTACAGAATCAGATGTAACACTTGCAAAAGTATCTAATGCAATTATAATCGCTTTCAATGTAAGACCAGAACCATTAGCAAGAGATATGGCTGAAAAGGAAGAAGTAGAAATTAAACAATATTCAGTTATTTATCACGCAATAGAAGATGTAGAAGCCGCAATGAAAGGTATGTTAGATCCTGAATTTGAAGAAAAAGTAATCGGAAATGCTGAAATTAGGCAAACATTCAAAGTATCAAATGTTGGAACAATTGCTGGATGCTATGTAACAGATGGAAAAGTTTCAAGAAATGCTGGTATTAGAATTATTAGAGATCACGTTGTTATCCACGAAGGAAAATTAATTTCTTTGAAAAGATTTAAAGACGACGTAAAAGAAGTTGCTGCAGGATATGAATGTGGTATTCAAATTGAAAACTTTAATGATATTAAAGATGGAGACACTCTTGAGGTTTATATAATGGAGGAAAAGAAAAATGCAAAAGAATAATAATCGTTTTAATAGAGTCGATGAAGAGTTAAAAAAACAAGTAAGCTCTATTATTATGAATGATATAAAAGATCCAAATTTATCTGGATTAATTAGCGTAACTAAGGCAAAAGTTACACCTGACTTAAAGTATGCAAGGGTTTATGTTAGTATTTTAAATGCTAAAAGTGTAAAGGAAGATTTAGCCATTTTAAAAAAATCCTCTGGATTAACAAGAAGTCTATTAGCAAAAAGAATGAACTTAAGAATTACTCCAGAAATTGTGTTTGAATTAGACGATTCAATGGAATATGGAGCAAGAATTGATTCCATTTTAAAAGATATTATGAAAGATATGGAAAACAAATAAAAAACATCGTTTAAATTCATTTAAAGTAATAGTTTAATTTAAGGTAAAGAGGTAAAATATGACGATAGATAATATAAAAGAAGAAATAGAAAAGGCAAATGATATTGTAATATTAACACACGAGTGTCCAGATGGAGATGCTGTTGGGTCTGCTCTTGCAATGTATTTAACTTTAAAAAAGTTAAATAAAGATGTAGATGTTATAATACCAGAGTATTCTAATACATTCAAATTTTTACCAGGAGCAGAAGCTATAAAAAAAGAAGGAAAAGAAGAGGCGTATGACTTAGCAATATCTGTTGACGTTACAGGAATTAGAAGAATGAATGGATTTGCTAAATATTTTGAAAATGCAAAAACGAAAATTCAAATAGACCATCATCAAGTAAATGATATGTTTGCAGACTACAACTTCGTTAATCCAGACTCTCCAGCTTGCGCTCAAATTTTAATATTAGTAATAGAAAAATTAGGAGTAGAAATAGATGAAGAAATAGGTACTTGTTTGTTAACTGGAATAATAACAGATACAGGTGGATTCAAGTATGAAGGAGTATCTGCTGAAACATTTGAATTCACTTCTTGGTTACTAACAAAAGGAGTTAATGTTTCAGAAATATATAAAAGAGTATTACAAACAAAAACAAGAGCAAACTTTGAACTTAGAAAATTAATTATGGACAGAATGGAGTTTATTGAAGATAATAAAATAACATTCACTTATATAACTTTAGAAGATGAGAAAAAAGCCGGAGCAATGCCAGGAGACCACGAAGGACTAGTAGAAGTAGGAAGAGACATTGAAGGAGTAGAGGTTTCCATTTTCCTAAGAGAAATTGAAAATGGTTTTTATAAAGCATCATTAAGAAGCAATAACTATGTTAAAGTCTCAGACGTATGTATTGCTTTTAATGGTGGAGGACATATAAGAGCTGCAGGATGCAATATACAAGGTCCGCTAGAACACGCAAAAGAAAAAATAATTAATGAAGTAAAAAAATACATAATAAAATAATTATTATTTATAATAATAACAAGAAAAGCGGCTATGCCGTTTTTTTGTTGACAATTTAAGTTTTCAAACAAAATGAAAAAATCTCAAAAGCAATAGCGATTATAGAATAAATTCTAACAAATAAAGTATAAAATAAATAGAAAACAAGCATAATAAATTATGTAATCATTACAAGAGTAAAATAAGAAATGGGGTGAAAAAATGAAAAAATTATTAGTATTAACAGTATTTGTATTTTTATTAGTATCTGTATTTGCTACGAACGTATATGCAACTACGTACAAAAGCAATAGTTTTCAAACAGGAAGCAATAATGAATATGGAACGATAACGGATGTTGATAGCAATACTTTTAATTTAAAAGGAAAATTAAATGAAGAAGCCGTAATGGTATATGGACCTTATAGCAAAATTAGTACAGGTAAATTAAACGATGGAATTACTGAAGAGGTAAACGTTGGAATTGATTTGGACAAACTTGATTCAGGAGAATTTTTTGAAGTAACAGTTTCATTAGATAATGATAAAAAAGATTATTTAACAGAAGCTGTTGCAATGGTACAAAAAATAGGAGATGAAGTAGTTGTCACTACAGGAAACTGGTTTTTAGGGTTTAGAGCGACAATAAAAAAATCTGGTGTATATACATTTCAATGGAAATACTCTAAAGAAGATAATCAAATAAATGCAAGATTTACTATATTAGATTATGGAAAAGAAGTTAATACAACAGGAAATGTAAAATTGAAGGATCTTATAGGTGTAACTGACGTTTCAGATGTAACAGTTAGATCATTATGGTTCTGCAATATACAAGCTAAAAATGGTGTAGATGTTTATACAACATTACCAAAGATCGATGAGCCAACACAACAACCTGCTGAAAAACCAGATCAAAAAGATGATACACCTAAAACAGGAACAGTAGATATGGCTTTAGTAGCATCAGTTGTAGGTATTATTTCTCTTGCTGGAATAGTAGCATTAAAAAATCACAACAAATAGTATAAAAATAATAAAAATTTGTATGCAAAAAAGTATTAAGTTTATTCTTAAATTTAATACTTTTTTTAAAATATGGAAGGAACATTAATGGTATAAAACTATAAATATTGATAAATTTGCAACTAAAACATAAAAACAACTTTTATAAAAATTTAAATTAAACGTTAGAATTTTTTAATGAAAATAAATATAAAATATTATTTTTGCAAACTTTAATTAAATCCTTTCTTATTTTGTTTCTTTGTCTATCTAATCCAAAAATCTTTGCTTATACTATTTATTTTATAATAAGATATTTCAGCAACTTTATAGTTATGATTTTTCTTTTTTATCACATAGTGTTATTACGATTATATTTTATTCTCTACTATTAATAATTACTTAATTTTTAAATTTCTTTATACTTGTTTTTAGTTTTTTTATATCAAATTTATATATAGCTATTATAGCTGAAAACATTTCAATAAAAGTTGATATTAAACCACTTATTGCTAAAACTTTAATATTATATATTATAAAGAGTGAACAAGAAATTATTTCAGTAATTCTTGTTATAGTTAAATTTTTTTGCCATAAAGCTATACTATATAGTATTACAGCTAGAGTAGGAAGTAGACTTATAATTCCATTGTAAGACATCAATGATAAAATAATCATGCATATTATAACTAATATTAAATATATAATTGGAATTTTATCATTAAATTTTTTATATATAAGATTTCTTATCATTGTCATTAAATTCATTAAACATCCAGAAATTGCATTTAAAAATAAATACTGCAAAGCAAATAGTAAACTTGAAAATATTTGATATTTTAATAAAGTATCTTTTTTATTTTTTTGAAAACTCATTATAAGAACTACTAATGCTATTATTCCAAATAATTGTGCTATATAAAACATATTTATACCATCCTAATTTCACTTTTAATAAATTTTCTATACTTTTGTATAATACATTAAATTTAAAAATAATACAAGATATTTTAAAAATTACTTGTATTGTAAAAATAAGTAAATAAAAAAACCGGTGGCTAGCCCGGTTTCTTCTCTTATAATTTAGTTTGATAAGCAATAGATCTTATGAAGTCATCAATGCTCCGCAGGGAGTCATAATTCATCGTAAATTCATATTTATTCTCTCCTGCTTTAATATGACATCTTAACTGCTTTGCCAACAGCTTTAAACCCAAGCAATCGGAAGAAAAGCAATCGTAAGCAATTGCATTTGCCAAATTATAAAGATTTCCTTCTTGCCCTTCAATTACTTCAAGATATACATCCTGAACTTTGTCACGCTTTGTTTCTTCAACTCCGTCAAATAAAAGAAGAGAACATCCAGTTTTAGCATTATCGGGTGCAGAAATAGCGTACACGCCATCTCTAGATTTTGTAGTAAGCATAATAATACCTCCACATATTAAGATAATGATTAAGATAAATTGCTAGCCCAATTCACTCATATAAAAAGCATATCATATTTTTATGTTAATTTCAATATTCCAATCTAATTTTATTCATTAAACAGGATTTTTTTGGCATACAAAGCAATTTAAAATCTCTACTGCATTACTTTAATAAAAATAAACCTTGTAAAACATTGATATTTCAATACTTACAAGGTTTATTTTGCTTGGTGCCAACAACGTGGATATTTACAACTCGTTGGCTCTCTTGACGATTGATATAAAAATCAATCAAGCTATAATTATAGTTGCAAATTATTAAATAAAAATCAAGTATTTTTATCAAAAGCGAAATTTTGTTCCTTTTTCTATTGATTTATTGTAAGATATATGCTATACTAACTGACATAGGAAATGAACATTGTAGTAGATGTGTTGCC
>CANQDX010000006.1 GCA_947594065.1 uncultured Clostridia bacterium | reverse complement strand
GTTGTTATAACTATATGTAGTGGTAACCGCATTCACTGCGGTTATTCATTTCCTATATTTATTATACTTAAATTTTTGTAAAAAGTCAAACTTAATTTAAAAATTTTTTTTATTTAACTCTTTTCTGCATATATAAATAACTTTACCAAGAGT
This sequence comes from uncultured Clostridia bacterium, assembly GCA_947594065.1. Classification (GTDB taxonomy): domain Bacteria; phylum Bacillota; class Clostridia; order TANB77; family CAG-508; genus HGM13634. The sequence continues at coordinate 53,023 of CANQDX010000006.1, read as the reverse complement.
AGCTTTATAATTTTTAAATTTATTTTTTATAGGACTTTATCGTTGACACAAGTCCTAATCCCCTAAGAGTTTTGACCAATGGTACAAAACTCGAGGATGACGTAATACATACTGAGAATGAAACTAAAAAAATATCATCCTTTTCAGAATGATATTTTTTATCTGTTTTATAAAGTTCGAACAGAAACGTCACTGGTGCAGATGGCCGGAATCGAACCGGCACGGATTATTCGTCCGCAGGATTTTAAGTCCTGTGCGTCTACCTATTCCGCCACATCTGCATTTGAACGGTAACAATAGTCATTATACAATCTATTGAACAGTTTTGTCAATAGATTTAAAGAATATTTCTTAAAAAACTTGAAAAAAAATTAAAATGATGTATAATAAAACTATCTTAAATCTAAATTTTTTATTCTAAAAGAGGTTTTTTCTATGAATTTTTATTCAAACAAATCAATTAATTTACTTGCCATTATCATAACTATATTTATCTATTTATTTTTAACAAGCTATGTGCCTAAATTTTATTCAACTGTGAAAGAATATATTTATTATAAAACCCAGCCAACAAATATGCAAGATTATTAATTTGTAAAATGGTTAAAACAATTGACATATAAGCTCTAAAATTATATAATATTTGTAGTTTTTGGAGGTATGTTATGAATGATAAAGTCAAGAAATCAATTGTTATATTAATTATTTTATTTGTTATATTACTAATTGGGTTTGTAGTATATAATCGCATTAAAAAAAGCTATAATGTAGAAGAAATAGTAGAAGAAAAATATTTTTTGTTATTAAGTGATTATAATATAGGAGTAATTGATAATAAAGGGAATATTATAATTGAACCACAATATTTTGAAGTACATATTCCAAATCCTTCTAAACCTATATTTGTTTGTTATTATGATTACAATGAAGAAACCGGAAGCTATAGAACAAAAGTTGTAAATGATATAGGAACAGAATTATTTACCAAATATAGTAAAATAGAAACTGTAAGCTTAAATGATATAGAAACAAGTATGCCGTATGAAAAGAATGTATTAAAATATCAAGAAAATGGTAAATTTGGGCTAATCGATTTAAAAGGAAATGTAATTACAAAAGCAATTTATGATTCAATAGACGGATTAAGTAATAAAGAGGGAGAATTATTAATTTATGAAAATGGAAAATATGGTGTAATTAATACAAAAGGTGCTGAACTTATTAAGCCAGAATATGATTATATTTCAGGTGATTCTTATTATACAAATGAAAAAAAATATGCTTTATCTGGGTATATTTTAGGTACAACAACTTCTAACGGCTATAGATATGGCTATATGGATTATAAAAGAAAAAAACTTTTAGATACAGAATATAACGAAATTATAAGACTTGGTGGAATTGGCTCAGAAAACACAGATAAAGACATTATTCTTGTTGCAAAAAAAGATGGACAATATGGAATGGTAAAAAATAAAAAGGTTGTATTAGATTTTAGATATCAATCAATTGATTACAGTGGCGTAAATAACTTGTTTATCGTTACTAGAAGCTCAAAAACTGGCGTATATAATTCAGTTGGAAAGAAAATTTTAGCTGTTAAATACGAAGATGTTCAAGTTCACAATAATTACATTGAAACTAAACTAAAAGACGAAACAGCTTATTATAATTTAATTGGAAATAGAATTGATAAAAGTACAATTAAAGAAGACGATTCAGAAGATGAAAAACAAGAAACAGAAAATGTAAGTAGTAAGAGATTAATACCAAAAGAAGAAAAAGGAAAATGGGGATTTGTAGATCAGAATGATAACGTAATAATAGATTATAAATATGAAAAAGTAACAGAATTTAATCAATACGGATTTGCAGGAGTGGAGCTAAACGGAAAATGGGGTTCAATAGATGAATCTGGCACTCAAATAGTAGAACCAATTTATAACCTAGACAATTTTTATGAAATAAATTTCATAGGAAAATATTATAAAGTAATATATGACTACAGAACAGTTTATTATTCAGATGATATAAATTAAGTGAGGATTTTTTATGTTGAAAATAGATACAAGATTAATAGAGTTATCTAAAGAAGTTGAAAAAGAGATAAAAGAGCAAATAGACTTAGTAGACCAAAATTGTATGATAAATAGTAGAAAAGTATTGGAAGCTTTTCAAGAAAATAAAATATCTGATGTGCACTTTGGAAGTACCACAGGATATGGCTATGGAGATATAGGAAGAGAAAGTATTGAAAAGATTTTTGCTAAGGTACTTGGTGCTGAAGATAGTTTAGTAAGAAGCCAATTTATTTCAGGAACACACGCATTAACTGTTGCATTGTTCGCCTTTTTAAGACCAGGAGATACTTTGCTTAGTATCACTGGAAAACCTTATGATACATTAGATGAAATTATTGGTATAGTTCCTAATAATAGTTCTTTAAAGTCATTTAATGTAAACTATGAGCAAATTGATTTAAAAGAAAATGATTTTAATTATGAAGAAATTGAAAAAATAGTAAAACATAGCAATATAAAAGTAATTGAAATACAAAGATCAAAAGGTTATTCTACAAGGGAAAGCTTGTGTATAGACAAGCTTGAAAAAGTAATAAAACTAATAAAAAGTATAAATAAAGAAATTATTATTATGATTGACAACTGTTATTGTGAATTTGTGGAAACAATATCACCATTAGAAGTTGGAGCAGATGTTATTGTAGGTTCATTAATTAAAAATTTAGGCGGAGGAATTGCACCAAATGGTGCATATATAGCAGGAAGGAAAGATTTGGTAGAACTTGCAGCAGAAAGATTAACTGCACCAGGTCAAGGAAAGGAAGTTGGACCAACTCTTGGAATAAACAAAAGCATTCTGCAAGGAATATATATGGCACCAAGCGTCGTGGCAAATAGTTTAAAAACAGCCATTTTTGCAAGTTGTATGTTGGAGAAGTTAGGCTATAAAGTTTCTCCTAAATTTAATGATAAAAGAGCAGATATTGTACAAAATATAGAATTTGGAGAAGCAGACAAACTAATAAAATATTGTCAAGGCATTCAAATGGGCTCTGCAATAGATTCTAATTCTATACCTGAGCCTTGGGATATGCCAGGGTATAATGACAAAATTATTATGGCAAGTGGAAGCTTTACACAAGGTTCATCTATTGAAATAAGCTGTGATGGACCAATTAGACCACCATATATTGCATATATGCAAGGTAGCCTTACCTATGAATATGGAAAACTTGCCGTTTTAAATGCAATTAGTAATATGTAATTCGAAAGAGGTTAAAGGTTGAAAATAATTATAATTTTCCAACCAAATTTCTGCCTTATAAAAGGAATGTGATTAAAAATGAAAGTGGTAATTGTCGGTGGTGGACCAGCTGGAATGATGGCTGCCATATCTTGTAAAACAAATTGCCCATCTTATGAAGTTATTTTACTTGAAAAGAATAACGCATTAGGAAAAAAATTACTCATTACAGGTAAAGGAAGATGTAATATTACAAGTAACTTAGAAATATCTGAGTTTATCAAAAACATACCAGGAAATGGTATGTTTCTCTATAGTGCTTTCCAAAATTACACTAATAAAGATATAGTTGATTTTCTAAACGAAAAAGGAGTAGAGGTAAAAGTAGAAAGAGGGGAAAGAATTTTTCCAGTTTCAGATAAATCACAAGATGTATTAAATGCATTTGAAAAAGAACTAAAAAAACAGAATATCAAAGTGAAATTAGATGCAGAAGTTAAAGAAATAGAACAAAAAGAAGAAAATAAATTTGTGCTACATCTAAATAATGGAGAAACATTAGAAGCAGACAAATTAATTCTTGCAACTGGTGGAAAAACATATCCATTAACAGGTTCTACAGGAGATGGCTATCGTTTTGCTAAAGAATTTGGACACACCATTACTACTATTAGACCATCTTTGGTTCCATTAGAAGTAAAAGAAAAAATAGAATGTCAAAAAATGCAAGGACTAAGCCTTAAAAATGTTGCAATTAAAATAAAAGACACAGAAAATAACAAAATAATATATGATGATTTTGGTGAAATGTTATTTACACATTTTGGAATATCTGGTCCTATTATCTTAAGTTCATCTGCACATCTAATAAGATATAAAAATGTTGAAAATTTATTGAAAAACGAAAAGATAAAATTAATAATAGATTTAAAACCTGCCTTAACAGAAGAACAGCTTGACTCAAGAATTTTGAGAGACTTTGAAAAACAAAAAAATAAAGAATACAAAAATGCATTATTTGAATTATTACCTAAAAAGATAATTGATTATATCATAGAAGAATCTCAAATAGATGCCAATAAAAAGGTAAATGCAATTACAAAAACAGAAAGGCACAAACTAGTACATTTAGTGAAGGAATTGGAATTAACAATTACAGGTACAAGACCAGTAGAAGAAGGAATTATTACGTCTGGCGGAATTAATGTAAAAGAAATAAACCCAAGCACAATGGAATCTAAATTAGTAAAAAACTTATATTTTGCAGGAGAAATAATTGATGTAGACGCATACACAGGGGGATTTAATTTACAAATTGCATATTCAACAGGCTATACAGCTGGATTATTAAAATAAATTGCAATTTATTTTAGAAAGGGTAGTAGATGTTTAAAACAATTAAGGAAAATGCTTCTTACGAAATTGTAGAAAAAAAATCTAAATTTATAGCTAATGCCTTCTATGTAGAAAGTAAAGAAGAAGCAGAAAATATTATAAAACAAATTAATAAAAAATATTATGATGCAAGACACAATTGCTACGCATATAGAATTTTTACACAAGAAAACATCATAGAAAAAGCAAGCGATGATGGTGAACCATCTGGAACAGCAGGTGCCCCAATGCTTACAATTTTATCTAAAAATAATCTAGCAAATATTTTAGTAATTGTAACAAGATACTTTGGTGGAATTTTATTAGGAACTGGAGGATTAGTAAAAGCATACTCAAAAGCCACTACTATGTGCATAGAAAAAGCAAGCATTGTAGAAAAAGAAATAAGAAAAGTATATACAATTGAAATAAATTACCCAGACCTAAATAAATTCAAACATTTTGCTAAAAACAATAATATTATCATATTAAAAGAAGAATATTTAACAAATGTATTTTTAGATGTTGCATTACAAGATGAAAAAATATTAAATAAAATTTCGGAAAATGAAATAAATGTAAAAAAATTACAATTTATAAAAGAAACTTGTCTATAAAAGTCCTTTAAAATACAGACTTTCAAAAATAATTTGAAAAATTTTCCAAAAAACTATTGCATTATAATATAAAAAATAATATAATACAAAAATGTAAAATATTTACAATTTTTATTATAGGAGGAAGTAACGTGAAAGACAAAATTACTGTTTTAATAGCAGATGACAATCCGGACTTTGCTAATACTTTAACAAGTTATATTGAAGAGGATAATGAGCTTGAAATAATTGCTATTGCAAGAGATGGAAAAGAAGCAGTGGAAATGATACTAAATACACAGCCAGACGTAGCCTTACTAGATGTTATTATGCCACACTTAGATGGTATAGGTGTTTTAGAAAAAATTAAAGCTGCTGGTATGAAAAAATTACCACTTTGCATTATGTTATCAGCAGTTGGTCAAGACAAAATAACTCAAAGAGCATTAGATTTAGGTGCAGAATATTATGTTATAAAACCATTTGATATAACTTTGTTATTACAACGAATAAAAGAAATAAGATTATATCAACCAACACAAATCAAAAATAATAATATAAATAACATAAATCGCGAAATAAAAGCACCTTACATAGAGATTTCACCAGAGAAAAAGAAAGACCAAGAAAACTTGGAAGCATTAGTTACAAACGTAATCCACGAAGTAGGGGTTCCGGCACACATTAAGGGCTATCAATACTTAAGAGAAGCAATTATGATGGTAGTAAATAATATTGACATTATCAATCAAATTACAAAACAACTATATCCAGACATTGCTACCAAATATCACACAACGCCATCAAGAGTTGAACGTGCTATTCGCCACGCTATAGAAGTTGCGTGGGGAAGAGGTCAAGCAGAAACCGTAGAAAATATCTTCGGTTACACTATTTCAGCAGCCAAAGGAAAGCCAACCAACAGCGAGTTTATTGCAATGATAGCAGACAAATTAAGACTAGAACTTAAAACTGCATAAATGGCAGTTAAATTAATTTAAAAAATACATAAGGTAACAAAAACCTCTAATATTTATTAGTTAACATCAAAAATGTTAATTAGATAAGTATTGGAGGTTTTGTTATAGCTTAATTCAAAACTTGAATTTTAGGCAAATATGATGTATAATAAAAGTAGTTATGTTTTAAGTAAATCTATTTGGTTATGGTAGATTGGGTTCTGAAACTTAGGTATTAAGAAAGGACGAAGTTATGAAAAAATTTATTATGGTAAATGTGACCTTCGAAGGACAAGACGTGTACACCGGGAGACGGAGTATTACTAATGTAGTTCCAACCATTATTCCTACTGATAGTATTGAAACTATCGAAACCTTTTATAATGGGTACCACTATGAAAGGGGAGATGTGACAGCAGATGCACGCTTAAAGATGAAAGATATGCGTGAAGAAGATATTGGTGGATGCCGCATCTTCTACGTAACAAAAGAGGGTTGGAAAAGAAAAATAACTGTTCTTGAAAGCATATCTTGCATCTATGCGAAAATAGAAGAAAAGTAAGATTTACCAAACACTAAAACATAACACATAACCAGAAAAAAGGCATTTCAAAAATGAAATGCCTTTTTCTTTTTCAATGCACGAGATGTGTCAAATATCTTTTAAATAAAGCTTGTAAATTTTTCAAAAACATTGTAAAATAGTATATATTATTAAAAAAGAGGAAAAGAAAAATGTATTTAATTGTAGGATTAGGAAATCCAGAGGAAGAATATTCTAGAACTAGACATAATATGGGATTTGATACTATTAATGAAATTGCTGAAAAGTGGAATATTAAAGTAAATAAGAATAAATTTAATTCATTATATGGAGCAGGTGAAATAGAAGGAGAAAAAGTAATTTTACTAAAGCCTCAAACATATATGAATTCAAGTGGAATTGCAGTAAGAGATTTTATGAATTTTTATAAAATTCCATCAGAAAATATATTTGTTATATTTGATGATTTAGACATAGAGGCTGGAACAATTAAAATAAGGAAAAGTGGAGGACCAGGAACACACAATGGAATGAAGTCCGTTGTTAGTGAAATTAATACAGAAAAATTTCCAAGAATAAGAATTGGAATTGGAATGCCAGAATATAAAAACGATTTACTAAATTATATATTAACTCGCATACCAGATGACGAATATGCAATACTAAAAACAGCAATTAGCAAGGCAGCAGAAGCAATTCCAATTATGATAAAATATGGAATTGATAAAGCGATGAATCAATATAACTAGAGGGAGACAAAATGAAAGAAATTTTAATCAATAAACAAGAAAAAGTTAAACAGATATTGCTTTTGGAAGAGGGCAATTTAATAGAAAAATATATAGAAAATGAAGATGTTCAGAGAATAGAAGGAAATATATATATTGGAAAAGTAGTAAACGTATTGCAAGGTATGCAATCTGCTTTTGTTAATATTGGGCAAAGAAAAAATACGTTTATACACCTAAAAGATATATTACCTAAAGTAGATATTACAAAAGAAGAACTAGACGACACCAAAAAGATAAAAGAAGTTATAAAAGTAGGAATGCCATTATTAATACAAGTAAAAAGGGACTTTACAGACTCTAAGGGAGCAAAGGTTTCTACTCATATTAGTATTAATAGCAGATTCATAGTTTTTATGCCGAATACTACCATTATTACTATTTCACAAAAAATAGAAAATGAAGAAGAAAAGAAAAGATTAACTAATATTGTTAAAAAATACCTTCCAGAAAATTGTGGCGTTATTATAAGAACCTCTGCAGAAAATCAGTCCGAAGAAAATATTAAAAAAGACATAGAAATCGCTTATGAAAAGTGGAAAAATATCTATAGATTGTACGAAGAAAATAAAGTAAATAATAATTTTCCAAAATTAATTTATAAATCTCACAATGTTATTAAGAAAATCTTAATTGACTTAATAGATAAAGATCTTGAAAAAATAACGGTTAATTGCGAAGAGGATTACGAATACTTAAGCAAAATACTAAAAGATTTTAATGCTAATCATATTGAACTAATCAAACAATATGATAAAGATTTAATAGAAGAAAGACCTATCTTGAAAGAGCAAATTGAAAAAGCAGAGAAAAGAAAAGTGTGGTTAAAATGCGGAGGATTTATTACCATAGATAAAACAGAAGCATTAACAGCTATCGACGTAAATTCTGGAAAATACACAGGAATAGACAATGTGGAAGCAACGATATACAAGGTTAATAAAGAAGCTAGCATAGAAATTGCAAGACAATTGAAATTAAGAGATATAGGTGGAATTATTATTATTGATTATATCGATATGAAAAGTGACGAAAATAAAGAAAAGATAATTAAAGTTCTAGAAGATGAATTAAAAAATGATAGAACCAAAACACAAATCATAGGCTTTTCAAAATTAAACCTATTAGAAATGACAAGAAAACACGTATGTGGAAATTAGAAGAAAATGTTAATAATATGTATAGAAAAATGTAGAAAAGGGAATAGTGATTATAAGTACATATCTTATTCTAGGAGGATATAGAAATGGAAAATAAAAATTCTAAATCTGATAGCTACATTATAAGAGAGGCAGAAAATATTATTAACAATTATTTAAAAGATAGAGAAATGAGTGATATTCAAAATTATTATCATTTAAAAGAAAAATATGAAAGGTTGAAAATATTATCAATTGCTATATTTATTACATCATCGTTAGGATTACTAATTACAAATATTATATTTTAGAATAAAGCACCCTTTACTTGCATATATTTAAAAAAAATGTACAAGAAAGAGGTGCTTTTTATATGGAAAGAGCAATTTCAGACGAAGAAAAAATAAGACGAGCAATTGAAATTTCACAAAGAAGGAATCATACAGGCTATGCCAGAGAAACTACAAGAGTTAATGTAAATCAAAAAAAAGAATTTAAGTTATTTAAAAGAATGATATTGCAAATGGTAATTTGTTTATTAATTTACCTTGCTTTTTATTTAGTAAGCACCAGTAATTATGTTTTTTCAGATCAAATTATGAAAACAACAAATACCATATTAAATTATGATATTAATTTAGAAAAAATATATAAAGATTGCGAAACATTTATAACTACAAATTGGGGAACAAACCAAACAAGTGATAATGAAATAAATAATGAAACAGAAAATACAGTAAACACAGTACAAGAAGAACAAGAAAATTTAGTAAATAATGAAACAACAAATAATACTGTAATAAACCAAGTAGCAAAGGCAAATACAGAAGAAAATCAAAGTGAAGCGGAAAATAAAAGCACTACAGAAAAAGAAGAAGAACCTAAAACACAGATGCAACAAGATGCTGAAAGCGTAAAAAAACTATGCAAATTTCAAAAACCAATTAACGGAACAATTACATCTGGATTTGGTGAAAGAGAAGTAACCTCTAAAGTAATGAGCGCAGACCATAAAGGAATTGATATAGCTACAAAAAGTGGGACAAGTATAAAAGCAGCTATGGAGGGTACAGTAAGTGTAGCAAGTCAAAATAGTGAGTACGGTAAGTTTATAAAGATTGTAAATGGAGATGTAATGACTGTATATGCGCATTGCAAATCGCTAAAAGTTAAAGAAGGAGACAAAGTAAAAATAGGCAAAGTAATTGCCACAGTCGGTTCAACTGGAAATTCTACAGGTCCACATCTACATTTTGAAATTAGATTGTCCAATAGATATATTGACCCTAAATTGGTCATAAACTTTTAAAGAACAAAAATAGATTTTTTGTTCTTTAAAATATTAAATTTGAAAGGAATGAAATGTTTAATGAGAATTAAAATAAATTTAAACATTTTCTTATTCTTAGTACTATTTATCATAACTAACCAAATTGAAATGTATGCTCTTATTATGATTTTTGCTTTGATACACGAATTAGCACATCTTAGTATAGGGTTATTATTAGGATTTGAAGCTGAAACTTTTAAAATAATGCCTTTAGGATTTTCAATTGAATTTAAAACAAAAATAGATGACTATAACAAAAAAATACGAAAATCTAATATTTTATCTGTAAAAAAAATAATAGTTGCTTTATCTGGTCCAATTATTAACCTAATTATTGCAACATTGGGAATATTTTTACATCTCGATGACAATATTATATATGCTAATTTATTGATTTTTTTATTTAATCTATTACCAATTTATCCTTTAGATGGCGGAAGAATATTAAAAAACATATTAAAAATTTTCTATGGAAAAAGAAAAGCAATTAAATACATAAACATTATTTCAAATGCAACACTAATAATATTAACAATGGTGGCAAGTATTGCAATTATTATTCTTGAAAATATAGCAATTTTTACCATTATTATATGCTTGTGGTGCCTAGTATTAAGAGAAAATAAAAGATATAAAACCTACAATAAAATTTACAAAATGATTGACAAAATATAAGATTATTTATAAAATAAATATAGAAAAAGTTTTATTGAAAAGGAATGAAATGTATAATGAAAAGAACTAAAGAAATTATAAATAACAGAGGAATTACAATGATTTCATTAATCGTTACAATTGCTGTAATGGTTATTATTGCATCTACAACTGTTTATACATCTTTGGGAAGGTTTGAAATAAATAATTTAAATAAAATGTATAATGACTTAGAACTACTTGCAGATAAAGTTTCAAGCTATTATTTAAAATATGGTGCATTACCAGTAATAAGAGATGGAGAAAATAATCCAATACCATATACACATACAAACATAGATGTAAATAAAAATCCGAATGATAACGAAAACTATTACATTATAGATTTATCTGCATTAGAAGCAATTTCACTAAACTATGGAAAAGAAGGATTCCAAAAGCCAAATGGGTCAGATGATGTTTATATTATCAACGAAACATCACATCAAATTTACTATGTAAAAGGTATAAAAACAAATGGTGAAGTATTCTATACCAGATATGACGGTATGGCTGAAAATAATGACGCCATTCCACCATCAAAACCACAAATAAACATTGTATCAGGAAGACTAAATAGCAGTGGAGTATATAACTCAGAAGTAGAAGTAGAAATAGTAGCAGGAAAAGACAATTGGTCAGGAACAGCAAGGACAACCTATACTGTAAATGATGGAACAGAAACAGAGCTTACAGCAGACAATAGCATATACCATATAACAGAAGATGGAACCTACACCATCAAAGTAAAAACCACTGACACAGTTGGAAACACATCTGAAAATACACTCCAATTAACCACAAGAATAATGCACACTGGTGATTTTGTAAATTACAATGTAACTTATACAGATGCATATATAAATAAAGAATATACAGTAGAAAATGGCTGGAGATATGTAGGAAAAGATGATAAAGGCAATCACTTAATCATAAGTACGGGAATACCAGCAAAATTGTATTATTTATATTATGAAAAACAAAATGGTAAATGGTGGTTTATAACAGATGAGGGAACAGATGGAGATGCGAGTACACAAAAGACATTAAAGGGTTTTCGAAATTTACTTGGAAGTGATTATGCATTCTATACAGGAGAGGAAACTTATTATGGATTGCAGGCAGCAGCAGGTTTGTACCACAACTTTGAAAATATAAAATTCAAATATTCAACAGATACTAGAGGAGCTAATTTAGGCTTCTTCACGGCAATAAATAATGGAACGGCATATAGTAGTACAGAAAATACTTCTAGAGAGGTAACAGGAGGAGAGTTATTTAATTTATATCAAGAAAAAGGAGCAAAAGTAAGATTATTAACCTTGCCAGAGGTAAATAAAGCAATTGGAAGAACAGATGTGGATAATAGGTCTCAGATAACCATACAAGAAGATGCAAAAGGATTATATAGGCTTGATCAATTACAAAATACAAACGGAATGAGTCAATATGCTTATAATACGGCTTATTACTGGTTGGCATCTCCGGCTCTGGATTCTGGTGCGACGCGAAACTATGGAATATGTGATATTTGGTCAACTGGAGTTGTTAGTCAAGGCTATGATACTATCTTAGGTGTTCGCCCAGTGGTTGTTTTACCATCAAATACAGAGTTTATAGATGATAATAATGATGGAATATGGGAAATTGTATTTTAGAAGTTGTTAATGTTTTTTATGGAATATGCTTTTCTAAAATAAAAAAATATGGTATAATAAAAGTAGTATTAACAAATAATAGAGGAGGAAAAGAATATGAACTTATTTAATAATAGTAAATATGGAAATCTTCTTACTGTTATACTAATTATATCAATAATTGCAATTTTCGGAATAATAGGCTTAATTGGCTATAGAATATATAGAAAATATTATATTCAAACAGGAACTCTTGCGGCAGCAACCGAATTTGAAGCAGCAGTTTCTGCAGGAAATACCAATAATAACACCGTACAAAATGATGGAAATAATAATGAATTATTTTTTGGAAACGTAGAAAGTACATTTAATACAACAGATACAGATTCCGGAAGTAGTTCTGGAAGTGGAACATCAAAGAAGACAACATATAAAGGTTTTGATGTAGTAGGTACAATACAAATTCCAGCAATTAATTTAAAATACCCAATACTAGAAAAAAACACACCAAAAGCATTACAAACATCAGTTGTTTTAATGTACACAGCTAATGGTTTAAATGAAGTAGGAAACTCTGTTATTATTGGCCATAACTATAGAAATGGAACAATGTTTTCAAATGTTAAAAAGCTAGAAAATGGAGATATTATTTATATAACAGACTTGCAAGGAAGAAAGGTAAAATATACTATCTATAATATATATAGAACATCTGGAACAGACGGAAGATATATTACAAGAAACACACAAGGAAAAAGAGAAATATCATTATCAACCTGTACAGATGATAGTAAAGCAAGAACTATTGTGTTAGCAAAAGAAGATTAGTACAATAAAGTGACTATGCTACCTTTTAAATAAAATGCGAATTAAATGAAAAAAGTAAAAGTTTTACTTGACAAAATCATATAAAATAGTTTAAAATATAAATTGCACTGCTTTATAATAATAAAGCAGTGCAAGTGGTGGATGTAGCGTAGTTGGTTAACGCGCCAGTTTGTGGCACTGGAGACCGTGGGTTCGAGTCCCATCCTCCACCCCATATATTATATTTCATTTCTTATATATTGGGCTGTAGCCAAGTGGTAAGGCACCAGACTTTGACTCTGGCATTCCGCTAGTTCGAATCTAGCCAGCCCAGCCAAATATAAAAAAATTTTTAAAAAAGTATTGCAAAAAAAAAATAATGTAGTATAATAATTTTAGAATGTAATATAATATATTTTAAGGAGATTCATATGAAGAAGATAATTAGTTTAAAAGAAATGTTAATAGTTTTAACAAGTGTAGTGCTTGTAACAGTTTGCGGATCAGCATTTGCTGCCGAATTAGTATTAGGAAATGATAATACACCTTCTGAAATTACAGGAAATGAATACGAAAATGCACAAAACGTTACAGAAGATACAAATGCAGTTCCAAATACAGCTGTAAATAATGCTACAGGAAATAATTCATCTAACAATGATATTAGAACATATAATAACAATAGCACAAAAGACTTACCACAAACAGGTATTGAAGATTATAATATTGGAATTTTAATTGTAATATGTGTAGCTTCAGCTATATTTGCATACAAAAAAATAAATGATTATAAAAATGTATAATAAAAAAAGCAAAAAGTGAAGGAAGTTATTCCTTCACTTTTGCTTTTACAACTATTCTTTCTTTATTATTATTTTCATTGCAAGTAATTAAGGTTACTTGTGCATTTGCTGTGTTTGATGTACAATCTAAATTACTTTGTTTCACTTTATATTTTTCATAAATAACATATTCCAATCTTACATTATTTAAATCTGTAATATAAATAGAATCGTTAATTTTTAGCTTGTATAATTTACTAAACATCATATTGTTTCTATAATTATGGCCTGCAATACATAAATTCCCATCCCTATTTGGAAATGGACCAGAAAATCTACATACAGAAATTTTTAGTAGCGCTTCATTGCTATTAGATAAAATAGGATAAGACAAATTAATTGCAGGAATTTCAATAAGCCCAATAATAGAAATTTCATTTGATAATTTTATTGCATCATAATGATTATTAGAAGAGTATAAAGAAGTAATATGATATTTATCTATTAATTTATCTGTTCTTTCTTTTTGAATTAACTTTCCGAAATAAGAAAATAACAAATAAAATATTAAAATAAAAACAATACTAATAGAGATAGAAAAAATCAATTTATAATTTCGTTTGTTACTTTTTTGTATAAAAAAATCCATATCGTTATAGTTGTTTTTAACAAATAAAATTTGATTTACCATTCTTTATATTCCTTCCTTAAAATTATTTCATTATTATTTTTCTACATTAACATAAAATTAAAAATGAAATAAAAGTAAATTAAGCAAAAAAATACATAAATCTATGTTACAAATTTGTTAAATATATATTACATTTTTATGAATACTATTGACTTTATGTATTTTTGAAATAAAATATAAATATATAAATGAGGTAAAAATGAGAATTATTAGTGGAACAGCGAGAGGAACAAAACTGTATACATTAGAAGGAACAAACACAAGACCAACTTTAGACAGAATAAAAGAATCATTATTTAGCATCATACAAAATAAAATTAAAAATGCTTTTGTTTTGGATTTGTTTTCTGGAAGTGGTGCATTAGCTTTAGAATCTTTAAGCAGAGGCGCAAGAAAAGCAATTTTATGTGATAATTCAAAAGAATCAATTGAAATTATAAAAAAGAATATAACTAAAACACATTTTGAAGATAGAATTCAACTATTTTGTAGTGATTATAAAGAATGCTTAAATAAAATAAAAGAAAAAATGAATTTGATATTTATAGATCCGCCATATCAATCAAACTTGGCTGTAGAAGCAGTTGACATTATTATAAATAAAAATATTATATTAGAAAAAGATGGATTAATAATATTAGAAACAGATGACGAAAAAAGAGAAATACAACAGCTTGAAAAAGTAAAAAATATAAAAATATGCGATTTAAGAACTTATGGGAGAGTAAAACTTATTTTCATAAGTGAAGAAGAGGGGTAATTATGGAAATTTTTACATTATTAGATGAATTGGAAGAATATTTAGAAAATGCAAAGGGAATACCATTTTCAAGTAAAGGAATAGTTAACAAAGAAGAAATTTTAGATATTATTAAAGAAATTAGACTAAAATTGCCTGATGAGTTAAAACAAGCAAAATGGATAAAAGAAGAAAGAGGCAGAATTATTGTTGAGGCTCAAAAAGAAGCTGATGGAATAGTTAAAGAAGCAGAAAACAGAATTATTTCTATGATAGATGAACACGAAATTACAAGAAAAGCATACGAACAAAAAGCACAAATTATTGAAACTGCAAACGAAATGTCAAGAGAAATTTCAAAAGGAACAAAAGATTATGCAGATAATATTTTAGAAAAAGTTGAAACTGTACTACAGGATGCATTAAAAACTATAGAGAACAACAGAAAAGAGCTAAAATAGTAAATGCATAAAAAATTAATTTATTCTAAAATGAAAAACAAAATCAGAAATCGGAACAATCTAAGAAGATTGATTTCTGATTTCTGATTTTCCTTATTGTGAAATAATAAGGGCGAGGAGGTTGTGTCTTGGCTAAAAGAGGAAGAAAAAAAGGAAGTAGAATGAAAAAAAGTAATACAAGCCAAAATATAATGGTAGTTATATTTATAATAGCCAGTATTTTGCTTGCTGTATTAATTTATGGTAAAACAGGTTATTTAGGAGAGCATTTAAGTCCTATCTTAGGTGGAATAATAGGTTGGATTAAATATATTGTTCCAATAGCTACTTTTGTAATGGGAATTGCAATGGCCTGTGATAAGAAAGATTTAATGAGCACAAAGATTTTTGAATTATGTGTTTTTCTAATATGTATATCTTCAGTTTTTTCAATTTATCAAATATCAGAAGGAACTATTAGTTTAAAGGCTGATTTTGCAAAAAATATTTCAACTGCTTATAAACTTGGAAGTGAAAATATTGGTGGAGGCGTGCTTGGAACAATGATAGCAATTCCACTTGCTAATATGCTTGGAATTGCGGGAGCAGTTATTGTTTCTGTAGGAATTAGCATTATTTTATTAGTGTTTATGCTTGGAATACCTGTATCTGATATGATATCTGATTATCTAGAAAACTTAAAAGAGAGAAGACAAGAAAGAAAAGAAGAAATTAATGCATATCGCGAAAAGGAATATGAAGAACGTCAGCAAAGAAGAGAAGAACGCCGTAAAAAAGAAAAAACAATTGAACTTGACAAAGATGAAATTAGTGAAGATCAGATAAAAATTAATTTAAACGAAAAACCAGAAAAATTAAAGAAATATGACCATAAAGAAGACGAATTAATACCACTTGGAAGCAAAAAACAAGACTTTTCTCCTAACACAATAGAAGATAATTTATTTAAAACACAGGAAGAAGAAAAAGAAGATAAGACGAAATCTGTTTTAATGTTAGAACATACACAAACGGTAGAAGATGAAACTTATGAATTTCCTCCAATAGAACTTTTAACTGAAAGTGATTCTAAAGGTGTTAAGGGAGGAAAAAAGGTAATTGCAGATAATGCTACAAAACTCCAAAAAACTTTATACAATTTTGGTGTGTCTGCAAAAGTTGAGAATGTATCAGTTGGACCAGCAATTACTAGGTATGAATTGAAACCTGCAGAAGGTGTTAGAGTAAGTAAAATTGCAAATTTAGCAGATGACATTGCATTAAATTTAGCAGCAGAGTCTATTAGAATTGAAGCACCAATACCAGGTAAACAAGCTGTAGGAATTGAAATACCTAATAAAGAAAATGAAATTGTACATTTAAGAGATATTATAGAATCAGATGCATTTGTAAATGCAAGTTCAAAATTAGCGTTTGCACTTGGAAAAGATGTAGCAGGAGAAGCAGTGGTAACCGACATTGCAAAAATGCCTCATACTCTTATTGCTGGAAGCACTGGTTCTGGTAAAAGTGTTTGTATTAATACCTTAATTACAAGTATTATTTATAAGGCTAAACCAAGCGAAGTAAAATTAGTTCTTATAGATCCTAAAGTAGTAGAATTATCTGTGTATAATGGAATACCACATTTATTAATACCAGTTGTTACAGATCCTAAAAAGGCTGCAGGAGCTTTAGCTTGGGCAGTACAAGAAATGGTAAACAGATATTCATTATTTGCAGCAAAAGGCGTTAGAGATATCAAAGGCTATAATGCTGCATTAGATAAAGAAAATGAAGCAAGCAAGTTGCCACAAATTGTTATTATTATTGATGAGCTTGCAGATTTAATGATGGTAGCTAAAAATGATGTAGAAGATGCAATCTGTAGATTAGCACAAATGGCAAGGGCCGCAGGAATGCACCTTGTAATTGCCACACAACGTCCATCTGTTGATGTTATTACTGGATTAATTAAAGCAAATATTCCATCTAGAATTGCTTTTGCTGTATCATCACAGGTAGATTCTAGAACAATATTAGATATGGCTGGAGCAGAAAAGTTATTAGGAAAAGGAGATATGCTATTTTACCCAACTGGTATGTCTAAACCTACAAGAGTTCAAGGTGCGTACATATCTGATAAAGATGTTGAAAAAATAGTAGATTTTATTAAATCAAATGGAACAGCAAATTATAGTGATGAAATTTTAGAAAGCATTGAAAAAGCAAATTCAAATGATAAAGAATTAAAAGATTTAGAAGATGAAGATAATGAAATGGATCCATTATTAGATGAGGCAATAGAAACAGTTATAGAAACAAAGCAGGCTTCAACATCTTTCATACAAAGGAGATTTAAAGTTGGGTATGCAAGAGCAGGAAGAATTATAGACCAAATGGAAGAACGTGGTATTATTTCTGGATATCAAGGAAGCAAACCAAGAGAAGTATTAATGTCAAAAGAGAGATGGCAAGAATTAAATATGAACCAATCTGAAGGAGAAAATGAATAAAAACAAATGAAAGGATAACAGATGAAAGAAGAAATTTTTTCAAAATTCAGAGATTACAATAGGGAATTAGAAAAAATATTGGAGAAGAAAGATTTTTCTCAAGATACGAAAAATCTTCTTCTTAGTATGTTCTATAAAATAGAAGTTTCTTATCACGACTATTATACTGTAAAAAGGAAAAGCAAAACCAAACAAGCCTATCTTGAAAATATTTTAGACAATATAAAACAATGCAATAAAATTGAATTAATAGAACCAAGTGATGAGCAATTTGATGAATTAAAAGCTAATAATAATTTATATAGCATAGATTTCAAATTAAAAACAATTAAAGCTTTAGCTAATGAATTAGTATTATTATCTGCTATATTAGAGTTAAATAATTTTGAAATACATCTAAATGAAGAATATAATTTAATAAGAAATTCTATGCCATATCTATTAAATACTGCCTATGATATGGAAAATTTAGAGGTTTTAAGAGATTTTAATGCTTGGTCTTGGAACACACAATTTACAGAGTTAAAAGATATTAATATTAATTTAGTTTATCAATGTTTAAAAATAGCATTAGATGCAGACATTTTCAGTATTATGCAAAATGAAAATGGCTATACAGATGTAATACAAACAATGAAACAAATTTTACTTGAAAAATACGAGCAACAGACAGTAGAGAAATTAATGCAACTCATTTTTAAATTATCTATTATAATTTATATACAAAAAAGTGATAATGAAAATAAAAGGCTATTTGAAGAAAGACAAGTTTTGCAAACAGAACTTGAAGAAATGAAAGACAAGAAAAAATATATAGAAAAAATAACACAAAAGAAAAGGGAATTATCGAAAGAACTAAAAGAAAAAGATCTTATCTTAAAAGATAAAGATTTATTAGTTAAAGAATATGAAAAAAGGAATAACTTATTATCTGAATATAATAAAATTTTTAGTATTAGCCATCTAGTAGAAAAATTACAAAGAGAAAGAACTAAATTATTAGATAAAATAGATTTGTATAATAAAAAAATGGAGCCACAAACATATTTGGATGATATGAACAAACTACAAGAAGACTATAATCTATTGAAAGATATTGATTTTAGTAATCCTACGATGGAAAAAGAAATAGAAGAATTGCAAAAATTTTTCTTAGAAGAAATTTTTGCTAAAAAAATAGAACTAGCAAAAAGCAAAAATGAAATTATTGACGTAATGTATGAATTAAGGTATTATAATTTCCTAGCATTTTCAAAACAAGAAATGATGCAAGATGTTAAAGATATAAAAGATATATTGCTAAAATTGGAAGAAAATTTGGTTAAAAAACTATATGATAACAAATTAATTAATAATATTTCTACTAATGAACACAATGACATTGAAATTGTAAAGAATATTTTTAATCTTAAAATAATAAGCCTAGAAGATATTTATGTAGAAATCAAAAAAAATGAAAATTATTTGATTATTTTCTACGATGAAAAAGAAACACTTGAAAAAGAAATAGAATTGAATTTACAATTTAATAAAAAAGATAGAATAAAATTAAATCGAAAAATAAAATTATTTTTCAATTAAATATAAAAATAGGAGGAGTTTAAAATATGAAAATTACTTTCTTAGGTGCGACAAAAACTGTAACAGGTTCCAACTTTTTGGTAGAAGCTGCTGGAACAAAATTCTTAGTGGACTGCGGAATGTATCAAGGACAGGGCGAGATAGAAGAAAAAAATTATGATGATTTTATATTTAATATAGATGAAATAGAGTTTGTTTTACTAACACACGCACACATAGATCACTCAGGAAGAATACCAAAGCTATACAAAGCAGGTTATAGAAATCCAATTTATGCGCAAAAAGCAACTTGTGACTTATGTTCTATTATGTTACCAGATAGTGGTCACATTCAAGAAATGGAATCAGAGTGGAAAAATAAGAAGAGAATAAGACAAGGAAAAGAACCATATACTCCAATGTATACGGCACAAGATGCTCTAGATTCCCTAGAAATATTTAAACCAGTAAATTATGATGAAATAGTGGATATTAATCCCAATATTAAAGTAAGATTTAATGATGCTGGACATATGCTAGGCTCAAGTATTATAGAAGTATGGGCAAATGAAAATGGAAAAGAAACAAAAGCTGTTTTCACAGGAGATTTAGGAAATAATGATATTCCACTATTAGCTTCTCCTACAATGATTGAAACAGCAGACTATTTAGTAATGGAATCAACCTATGGTGGAAGATTGCATATGAGAAATGATGAAAAGGCTAATATGTTTTTAAACATTGTATATGAAACATTAGAGAAAAATGGAAGAGTTATTATACCATCTTTTGCAGTAGGTAGAACACAAGAAATTCTATATGAATTAAATAAAATAAAAGAAAATACAGATGATGAAGATTTTATGAAAAAGTATGAAAAATTAATGCATATACCGGTTTATGTAGATAGTCCATTAGCCGTATCTGCAACTGAAATCTTTAGAAAAAATACAGAACTTTTTGATGATGATGTAAAAGAAGCAATGAGAAGAGGTGATAATCCTCTAGAATTTGCAGGCTTGCAATTTACTAGAACAGCAGATGAATCAAAAGAGCTTAATGAATCTCAAGAACCTGCGATTATAATATCTGCAAGTGGTATGTGTGAAGTTGGTAGAATTAAACATCATTTAAAACATAATTTATGGAATCCAAATTCTACTGTATTGTTTGTTGGATATCAAGCTCCAGGAACGTTAGGAAGAAGAATTGTAGACGGAGAAAAAAGAGTAAAAATTTTTGGAGAAGAAATTAATGTAAATGCTAGAATAGAATATATAGAAGGGTACTCAGGACACGCAGACCAAGAATGGTTATTAAATTTTATATATTCATTCTATACAAAACCAAAACATATTTTTCTTGTACACGGTGAAGAAGAAGGCCAAGAAATATTAAAAGAAAAAATAATTGAAAATACTAATATACCTGTAACAATACCATCATTTGGAGAAACATATACATTAGATGAATCTTTAACTGTAGAAAGAACAGTAGAATTACCAAAGAAATACAGACCATTAAGATTAGAGGTAATTGAAAGACTAAATACATTAAAAGAAGAAATGATAGATATGGAAGATATTATTTTGAAAGAAAAATTATCAGAATGTATTAGTGATGAAAAAATAGAAGCTTTAAATAATCAAATTAAAGAACTAGAACAACAAATTGTTAAAATTATTGAATAAGAAAGAAGAAAGAAAAATGAAAACAAAATATTTTAATGATGCTATTATAGGAAATAAAAATTTAAAAGCAACATTCTCTAAAAGAGGAGAATTATTAAGACTATATTATCCACATATAGATTTTAGGCAATTTATAGATGAATTCTCTGTTGGAGTAAGAGTAAACGATTCAAGATTAATCGATTTAGCAAATGATATTAATAATGTATATTCTCAAAACTATATAGAACAAACTAATATACTTAATACTGAAATTATTAATACCTATTTTAATTTAAAAATTATACAAACAGACTTTATACCAATAAAAGAAAATGTATTAATTAAAAGATATAAATTAGTAAATAATCATAATATTGATTTAGATATAGATTTATTATTTCATTCTACATTGTTATCTAATAATAACAATATGGTAAGTGGAATATATAAAAATCAAGTATTAATGCAATATATGCACGATTATACAATGGCAATTTTCTCTAAAAAAGAACCATTAAGCTATCAAATTAATAACACAAATGAAAATATAGGAGAAGGCTATATTCAAGGAAAAGATTATGTAGGTATGAGTAAAGATTCTAGTATATCATATCACATAGGAACTATTAAGCCACAAGAAGAAGCACAAATAGATATTATGATTGCTGTATATGATAACAAGAAAACCATAGAAGCAATAGAAGCAGAAAATGTAAGACTTAAAAAAATAGAAATAGAAAAAAATTTTCAAGACACAAAAAAGTATTGGAGAAACTATTTAAAACAACATAGTAGAATAGAATTATTAGATCCAATTAGTGAAAAAGAAAGAAAAATAAAAAAGATATACGAAAGAACAATTCTTTTATTTCCATTACTATGCAATAATGAAACTGGTGGTATTTCAGCCGCTGCAGAAATTGATGAAAACAACACAAAATGTGGAAGATATTCATATTGTTGGCCAAGAGATGCTGTATTTATAACTAGGGCAATGTATAAATTGGGAATGGACAAAGAAGTAGAAAAATTCTATAAGAATTTTTGCCAGAATAGCCAAAGCAAAAATGGAATGTGGGAGCAAAGATTTTATACAGATGGTAAATTAGCACCTTCTTGGGGTTACCAAGTAGATGAAACTGCATCTGTTATTTATGGTGTATATGATTATTATAAGTACAAGCAAGATGCTAAATTCCTAAAAGATAATTTAAAAATGTGTGAAAAAGGAATCAACTTCTTAGAAAAATACATAGACGATTTACTTAGCAATGAAAGAAAAATGCAATTAAGCTATGATATATGGGAAGAATGTGAAAATATACACGCATATTCATTAGCAAGTATTTTTTCCGCATTTGAAGTGATGCTTAAAATAAATGAAGCAGTAAAAGGTTTTTATGAAAATAACAGACTAAAATTAGAACAAATAACAAAAAGTAATGAAAAACTAGAAAAATATGTTGCAGAAATAAAACAATATATTTTAAAACATTTCTACAGCCTTGATAAAAAATGTTTTGTAAGAAATGAAACAGATGAAAAAATGGATATTAGTTTATTAGGATTGGTATACCCATTCAATCTATTTTCTCCTAAAGAAAAGAAAATTCAAAATACGGTAGAAAGAATGAATATGACATTAAGAACCTATACTGGAGGATACTTAAGATATGAAGGCGATACATATATGGGCGGTAATCCTTGGATAATTGCAAATTTATGGCTTGCAGAATATTATTTAGAAGCTGGAATTAAAAATAAAGCAAGAGAATGTTTTGACTTTGCTGTAATAGGCAGTAACGAGCACGGATTGCTTCCAGAACAAGTAGATAACAATACAATGGATCCAGCTTGGGTAATAGGACTTGGATGGTCACACGCTATGTTTATCGATGTATTAGAAAAACTGTATGCAAAAAAGTAAAGCATTATAGAAGGAGGTAGTTATATGGAAAACTGGTATCATCAGAAAATACAAGATGTTGAAAAAAGCTTAAATACCAACATTAATGTTGGATTATCAGAAGAAAATGTAAAAGAAGCAAGAGAAAAGTATGGTTTAAATGAACTAGAAGCAAAAAAGAAAAAAAGCATAGTAGTTAAATTCTTAGAGCAATTTAAAGATTTTATGATTATTGTTCTTATAATTGCAGCCATTGTTTCAGGAGTAATTGGCGTAATACAAGGAGAGGGAGTAACAGATACAATTATTATTTTAATTGTTGTAATTGTTAATGCTATTATAGGAGTCGCACAAGAAAACAAGGCAGAAAAATCATTAGAGGCTCTTCAAAAGTTAAGTGCGCACGCATCTAAAGTTATTAGAAATGGAGAAATGATTGTTGTTCCATCAAAAGAGTTAGTTCCAGGAGACATAATTGTATTGGAAACTGGAGATTATGTACCAGCAGATTTAAGAATAATAGAAGCAGTAAATTTAAAATCACAAGAATCAGCTTTAACTGGAGAATCAGTTCCAGTAGAAAAAACAAGTGATGTATTAAAAGAAATAGAAGTTCCAATAGGCGATAGAGTAAATATGCTCTTTTCTTCAAGCTTAATTACTTATGGACGAGGAAAAGGAATTGTGGTTGAAACTGGAATGAATACAGAAGTAGGAAAAATTGCTCAGATAATCAACCAAAGTGAAGAAGGAACTACCCCTTTACAAGAAAAATTAAATAAACTTGGAAAAACACTAGGAATTGCAGCTTTAGTTATTTGTGTTATTATATTTGTAGTAGGTATTTTATATGGAAAAGAACCAATTCATATGTTTATGACTGCTGTTAGTCTTGCAGTAGCGGCTATTCCAGAAGGATTAGCTGCAGTTTCAACTATCGTTCTTGCAATTGGCGTACAAAGAATGGTAAAGAAAAATGCAATCGTAAAAAAATTACCAGCTGTTGAAACATTAGGAAGTGCATCTGTTATCTGCTCAGATAAAACAGGAACTTTAACGCAAAATAAGATGACAGTACAAAAAGTATATGTAGATAATAATATGTATGATATGGTAAATGATTTAACTACTGCCAAAATAGAAAGAGAATCAAATTTAGAAAAATTAATCTATATTGCTATGTTATGCAATGACACAAAAGTTGGAGCGAACAATGAATTAACAGGAGATCCTACAGAAACAGCATTAATAGATATGGGAATGAAGCTTGATGTAGATATAGTCAACATATTTTCAATTAATAGATTACAAGAGCTTCCATTCGATTCAGAAAGAAAACTAATGACAACTGTACACGAAGTAAATGGAAAATATGTAGTATATACAAAAGGTGCAATTGATGAGTTATTAAAAAGATGTAGTAACTATGCAATAGGTAATGAAATAAAAGATGATTTAACAGATTTCATAGAAACAATTAATAAAAAGAATGAAGAATTAGCTAAGAATGCATTAAGAGTTCTTGGATTTGCCTATAAAGAACTTGATACCATACCATCAAGTGAAGATATGAAAAATATAGAATCAAATTTAACGTATGTAGGTATGGTTGGTATGATTGATCCACCAAGAGAAGAAGCAAAAGCAGCAGTTGAAAAATGCAAAAAAGCAGGAATAAAAACAGTTATGATTACAGGAGATCATAAAGTTACTGCCACAGCAATTGCAAAGCAATTGGGAATTTTAGAAGATGAGTCAGAAGCAATTACGGGCAGCGAATTAGAAAAAATGAGTGACGAAGATTTAATAAAAAATGTCAGAAAATATTCTGTTTATGCCAGAGTTGCACCAGAACACAAAGTTAGAATTGTAAGAGCTTGGCAAGCAAATGGTGAGATTGTTGCAATGACAGGGGATGGCGTAAATGATGCACCAGCACTAAAAAATGCAGATATAGGATGTGCAATGGGAATTGTAGGAACAGATGTATCTAAAGAAGCGGCAGATGTTATTTTAACAGACGATAATTTTGCAACAGTAGTAGCAGCAGTAGAAGAGGGAAGACGTATTTATGGAAATATTTTAAAAGCTATTCAATTCTTGTTATCAAGTAATGTAGGAGAAATTATAGTATTATTTGTAGCAATTTTATTAACTCCGCTATTAGCTAGTTGGTTTGGAATTGTAAATATAAGCGGTTTGGAACCATTACTTCCAATTCAAATATTATGGATTAATTTAGTTACAGACTCATTACCAGCGCTTGCATTAGCAGTTGATCCAGCAGAAAAAAATAGTATGAATAGAAAGCCTAAAAAAGAAAAAGGAATATTTACAAAGTCAATGACTTGGAGAATTATATATCAAGGTATAATGATTGGCTTGCTAACCTTAGTAGCATTTATTGTAGGGCTAGGAACACCAGGAATTCAAGATGATGCAACTAAAATAAAAATAGGTCAAACAATGGCATTTTGTGTATTGGCATTATCAGAATTGGTGCACGTATTTAATGTAAGAGACAACAAAAATTCATTATTTAAAACAAAAGTATTTAATAACTCAAAATTAGTGCTAGCTATTATTGCATCTTCTGCTTTAATGTTCATAATCTTGCTTATACCAGCACTAAGAGATATATTTAGTATTGTTGTTTTACCAACACAAAATATACTAGAAGTAGCTGTTCTTGTGTTTGCACCAATTGCAATTGTAGAATTATTCAAATTATTTAAAATAAATGGAAGCAAAAACGAATAAATTGTTTTAATACATCAAAATATAAAAGCCAGCTTATATAAATTGTAAATTTAGTACAACTTATATAAGCTGGCTTTTTGTTATTGAATAATAAGAAACAATCTAAGTAGAGATTAATTTACATCTATCTTCTAAAGCAGAAATGCGAATATCGTGATTAAAAGCTTGTACTTCAAGGGAACTAATTTGCTCATCATAAACTTTATGTTTGTCTTGATTTGCAGAATATGCATCAAAAAGAGCTGGAATTTTTTCAGTAACCTGAATTTCAATATTAAGTAAAATTCTTTTAATGTCTTTAATATCTTCATCGTGCTCGCATAATTTTTGCTCAATTTTATCGAATCTAGCCATACATTCTTTATGCTGTTGTTCTAAGACATCTAATCTTTTACTGTGTTCATCTAAAACATCCAATTTTTTACATTGTTGTTCTAAAGCATCTAACCTTTTATCGTGTTGCTCTAAGATGTCAAAAACTTTTTCAAATTTTTGATTGTTTTGCTCTAAGATGTCAAAAACTTTTTCAAATTTTTGATTGTTTTGCTCTAAGGTGTCAAAAACTTTTTCAAATTTTTGATTGTTTTGCTCTAAAAGATTTAAAATTTTTTCTTCGTTATTCATAATATCACCTCCTTGCCAAAATGTTAATGATATTATAATAACAAAATCTGAAAATGTCAAGAAAAAGAATAATAAAAAATACGACAAAAAGTGACAATATTTTTTCATTCTATTATAATCTAAAAGCTTGAAATAGAACTAAAAATATGGTAATATAATATCGTTATTTTAATTTATATGAGGAAAAATATGTTAGATATTTTATTAGATACAATAATAGATAGCTTAAAAATACTGCCATTCTTATTGGTAGCCTATTTAGTAATTGAATTGATAGAAAAAAAAGCAGGAGATAGGACAACTAAAATTATTCAAAAATCTGGAAAATTCGGTTCTATTTTAGGTGGAATTTTAGGAATAGTACCACAATGTGGCTTTTCTGCAGCTGCAGCTAATTTGTATGCAGGAAGAGTTATTACAATGGGGACATTGATTGCTATTTTTTTATCTACATCAGATGAAATGTTACCAATATTAATATCTGAAGCTGTTTCTACTAGCCTAATTTTGAAAATATTATTAATTAAATTGTTCATAGCAATTGCTATTGGAACATTGGTTGATTTTATATTTAGAAAAAAGATACAAGAAAATAGCAAAGAAGAGATACACAAGCTATGCAATGAAGAACATTGTCATTGTGAAGAACACGGAATTATTAGGTCATCTATTGTGCATACTTTACAAATTTTAGTATATATCTTTATTATAAGTTTAATATTAAATTTCATTATTTATTTTATAGGAGAAGAAAATATTGCAAAAATAATGTTAAATGTACCTATACTAGGACCTATTATTGCAAGTTTCATTGGTTTAATACCTAATTGTGCATCTTCTGTTATATTAACACAACTTTATTTAGGAAATATTATTAGTTGTGGTTCTATGATAGCAGGATTATTAGTTAATTCTGGTATAGGAATTTTAATATTATTTAAAGTTAATAAAGAAAAAAAGGAAAATTTCACAATATTAGGAATATTATTTTTTGTTGGAATGATTTCAGGTATGGTTATCGATTTATTTATGTAAGAAGGGAATGAATTAAGAAATGGAAATGCTAAGAACATTAGGAAAATCAGTAAGAGAATATAAAAAATCAGCAATTATTACACCAATATTTGTAACAATGGAAGTAATATTAGAAGTAATTATTCCATTATTAATGGCAGATTTAATAGATAAAGGAATATATAGTGGGCAAATGAATGTTATTATAAAAATAGGATTACAACTAATTTTAGCATCCATTTTGTCCTTAATATTTGGATGTGCATCTAGTGTAACAGCAGCAAAAGCATCTGCAGGTTTTGCAAAAAATTTAAGAAAAGATTTGTATTACAAAGTACAAGATTTTTCATTTTCAAATATAGATAAATTTAGTACAGCAAGTATTATTACAAGGCTAACAACAGATGTTTCAAACATACAAATGGCTTTTCAAATGATGACTAGAGTTGTAGTAAGAACACCAGCAATGCTAGTTTTTTCTTTAATTATGGCATTTAGCATTAATAGTAAATTATCTTTAATATTTTTAGCTCTAATTCCAGTAGTAGGAATTGCTTTAGGATTTATTAGTACAAGAGTACATCCTATTTTTAAAAAAGTATTTGATACTTATGATGATTTAAATAATATGGTAGAAGAAAATGTAAGAGGAATAAGAGTTGTAAAGTCTTATGTTTTAGAGGAACAACAAAAAAATAAATTTAATAATGTATCTGAAAATATATTTAAAGATTTTACAAAGGCAGAAAAAATTCTAGCTTTTAACTCGCCTATTATGCAAATTGCAATGTATACAACTATTCTGTTAATTTCTTGGTTCGGTGCTAAAATTATTGTAAATACTGGTATGACACAGTTTACAACAGGTGAATTAACAAGCTTAATTACTTATGCAATTCAAATTTTAACCAGCTTAATGATGATTAATATGATTCTTGTTATGTCTACAATGGCAAGAACTTCTGCAGAAAGAATTTTTGAAATATTAAAAGAAGAACCAGATTTAACAAATCCTAAAGAACCTATAAAAACAGTAAAGAATGGTGATATTGAATTTAATAATGTATCTTTTAGTTATGTTGGTAAAAAAGATAAAGAATGTTTAAAAAACATTAATGTTAAAATAAAATCAGGTGAAACAATTGGTATTATTGGTGGAACTGGTGTTGGTAAGTCAAGTTTTGTTAATCTTATTCCAAGATTATATGATGCAACAGAAGGAGAAGTAAAAGTAGGAAATGTTAATGTAAAAAAATATGATATAGAAACACTAAGAAATGAAGTAGCAATGGTTTTACAAAAAAATGTACTTTTCTCTGGAACAATTAAAGATAATTTAAGATGGGGAAAAGAAAATGCAACAGACGAAGAAATACAAAGAGTGTGCGAACTTGCTCAAGCAGATGAATTTATACAAACTTTTCCAGACAAATATGATACTTATATAGAACAAGGTGGAAGCAATGTAAGTGGCGGACAGAAACAAAGACTTTGTATTGCAAGAGCTTTACTAAAAAAACCTAAAATATTAATTTTAGATGATTCAACAAGCGCTGTTGATACGAAAACAGACAAATTAATTCGTAAAGCTTTTAAGGAAGAAATTCCAAATACAACCAAATTAATTATTGCACAAAGAATAGCATCAGTTGAAGATGCAGATAAAATTATTGTGATGAATAATGGCGAGATAGATGGATTTGGAACTCACGAGGAATTATTAAAAACTAATGAAATATACAAAGAAGTTTATGAATCACAAGTAAAAGGAAATGAATAAAAAGGAAAGGAATAAATAAAATGAGTGCAAATGGACCAATGGGTAGAAGAACTGTAATAACAGATGGTAGAAAATTAGATGGCAAAACAGCAAAAAGACTATTAAAATATATTGCTAAAAGTCATAAAAAACAACTATTTTTTGTAATAATTTGTATCTTGGTTAGCTCTGTTGTAGGAGTTTTAGGTTCGTTATTTTTAAAAACATTAATTGACGATTATATAACTCCATTACTTGGTACCCCAAATCCAGTTTATTCTGGATTACTAAAAGCAATTATTGGAATGGCAGTAATTTATTTAATTGGTGCAATAGCTAACTACCTATATAATAGAACAATGGCAATTGTGTCACAAAGTGTATTAAGAGATATTAGAGACGAAATGTTTTCGAAAATGCAAACCTTCCCAATTAGTTATTTCGACACTAATTCACACGGAGACATTATGAGTCATTATACCAACGATACAGACACATTAAGACAGATGATTTCACAAAGTTTACCAAGCTTGTTAACTTCTATTTTTACTGTCGTATCTGTACTTTTCGCAATGTTATCTATTAGTATACCTTTAACTTTATTTATAATTGTATTTGTATTTGTAATGCTTAATGTTACGAAAAGAATCGCTGGAAGAAGTGGAAAATATTTTGTAAAACAACAACAATCCTTAGGAGCTGTAAATGGATATATTGAAGAAATGATTAATGGACAAAAAGTAATTAAAGTATTTACACACGAGGAAAAAGCAAAAGAGGAATTTAACAAAATTAACGATGAACTATGCGAATATATGACAAATGCAAATAAATATGCCATTTCTTTAATGCCTATTCTAAACAATCTAGGTTATCTAGAATATGTTTTGGTTGCAATTATTGGTGGAATTTTTTCTATTAATGGTGTGGCAGGGTTAACTATTGGATCAATCGCATCTTTTTTACAATTAACGAAAAGTTTTAATCAACCAATTATGCAAATATCTAACCAATTAAATGCTGTAATAATGGCACTTGCAGGAGCAGAAAGAATTTTTAAATTACTAGATGTTGAACCAGAAAAAGATAGCGGATATGTTACATTAGTAAATGCAAAAATAGAGAATGGTAAAATTACAGAAACAGAGGAAGAAACTGGAAAATGGGCTTGGAAACATCCTCATTCTGATGGAACCTTAACTTACGAAGAATTAAAAGGACATATAGAATTCTATGATGTAGATTTTGCATACTCAGAGGGAAATACAGTTTTGCATAATATATCTTTGTATGCAAAACCAGGACAAAAAATAGCATTTGTTGGCGCAACAGGTGCTGGAAAAACTACTATTACCAACTTAATTAATAGATTTTATGATATCGAAGATGGAAAAATAAGATATGATGGAATTAATATTAATAAAATAAAAAAACCAGACTTAAGGCGTTCTTTAGGAATTGTATTACAAGATACAAATCTATTTACAGGAACAATTAAGGAGAATATAAAATATGGTAAAATGGATGCAACAGATGAAGAGGTTATAAATGCTGCTAAACTTGCCAATGCAAATGATTTTATTATGATGTTACCACAGGGATATGATACAATGCTTACTTCTAATGGGGCAAACTTATCACAAGGACAAAGACAATTAGTTGCTATTGCAAGAGCAGCCGTGCATAATCCACCTGTTATGATATTAGACGAAGCAACCAGTTCAATAGATACAAGAACAGAAAAAATAGTACAAGAGGGTATGGATAAATTAATGAATGGAAGAACTGTTTTTGTAATAGCGCATAGATTATCAACTGTTAGAAATGCAAAAGCAATAATGGTTTTAGATCACGGAAGAATTATTGAAAGAGGTACACACGAAGATTTAATAAAACAAAAAGGAGAATATTATCAATTATATACAGGTGCTTTTGAGCTAGAATAATTTTTGAATAAGCAGTCAGGTTGGTTGTATAATTTGGTAGAATTTGATATATTCTATAATATAAAGATTTTATCTAAAGAAAGGAACCATAATGAAAAGAATAAAATTAGGCGAAAGAATATTACCTGTATATACAAAGGGAGAAGAAATCTTTAATATGGTATCTCATATTGTTGGAGGTGCTTTGGGCATTATAGCAATTGTATCGTGTACCATTGTTGGCGCAGTACATCATAATGCTTATGCCATCATATCAGGAATTATATTTGGAGTTTCTTTACTTATTTTATATACAATGTCTAGCATATACCACGGACTAAAACCAACATTAAAAGCAAAAAAAGTTTTCCAAATAATAGATCATTGTTCTATTTTCCTAGTAATAGCAGGAAGCTATACACCTTTTGCTTTGTGTACTTTAAGAGAATATAACACAGCACTAGGGTGGTGGATTTTTGGAATTATATGGGCATTAGCAATTCTTGGAATTGTCCTAAATTCTATAGACTTGCATCGATACAAAAAATTTTCTATGATATGCTATCTTATAATGGGATGGTGCATTATATTCAAAATGAATGTAGTTTACAATGCACTTGGAATTATAGGTTTTTTACTGCTATTAATTGGTGGAATTGTTTATACAGTAGGAGCCATTTTCTATGCATTAGGAAAAAAACACAAATGGATGCACTCTGTTTTTCATATAATGTGTATTGTAGGTAGTTTGCTACAATTCTTCTGCATATTATTTTATGTAGTATAAAAATTAAATTTGAAGGGAAATAGTAATGAAAAAATTAACAAAAATTTATGATGTAAAGAAATATGAAACTGTAATAGAATACGTAAATGATACAATTAGTAAATATCCAGAGAAAAATGCATTTATAATTAAAAATAAAAAAAATGACTATAGATATGTCACCTATAAACAATTCGGAGAAGATATTGAGTGTCTTGGAAATGGTCTTATCAATATGGGACTAGAAAATAAAAGAATAGCAATTATTGGAAAAAATAGTTATGAATGGTTTTTAAGTTATCTTAGCATATTAGGAGGAGTTGGCATAACAGTTCCGCTAGATAAAGGACTTCAAGAAGAGGAAATTATAATGTCCTTAAATAGAAGTAAGGCAGATGCCATTATATTTGAAGATACATATATAGATACAATGAAAAAAATAAAAGAAGATTCAAATAGTACATTAAAAGATTTTATTTGTATGACAGAAGTAGAAGATTTTGAAAGCTTGCCTAACTTAATAAAAAAAGGAAAAGAACAAATAAAAAATGGTGAAAATTTATTCAAAAAACATCCTATAGATCCTTATAAAATGGCCACAATTATTTTTACTTCTGGAACAACATCAATGTCTAAAGCAGTAATGCTATCAAACTACAATATAGCAAGTAATATGTATGATATGCTAATGGTAGAGCAAATTTATAGTACAGATGTTAATATAGCTTTTTTACCATTTCATCACACTTTTGGCTCAACTGGTTTATTAATGTTTTTAGCCAAAGGCGCTACTAATGTATTTTGCGATGGATTGAGACACGTACAAGAAAACTTAAAAGAATATAAAGTTACAGCGTTTGTTTGTGTACCATTATTATTAGAATCAATGTATAAAAAAATAACAGCAGAAATTGAAAAGCAGGGAAAAACAAAACTAATTAAAATAGCAACTAAAATAAGTAATTTCCTATTGAAATTTGGAATTGACATTAGAAGAAAATTGTTTAAACAAGTTTTGGACCAATTGGGTGGAGAATTAAGATGGATTGTAAGTGGTGCATCTGGAATAGATAAAAAAGTAGCAAAAGGATTTAACGATTTAGGAATTCTTACTATACAAGGATATGGTTTAACAGAATGTTCGCCAGTTTTATGTGCCGAAAATGAAGATAATATACGTTATGGTTCAATAGGAAAACCAATGCCTAATGTAGATATTAAAATTGAAAACCCTAATGAAGATGGAATAGGAGAAATTGCAGCAAAAGGTCCTAATGTAATGCTTGGATATTATGAAATGGATGAAGAAACCAACAGAATTCTAAAAGATGGTTGGTTCTATACTGGTGATTTGGGATATATAGACAAAGATGGCTATATTTTTATAACAGGAAGGCAAAAAAATGTAATCGTTTTAAAAAATGGAAAAAATATTTATCCAGAAGAAATAGAACAATTAATTGGAAATCTTCCTTATGTAGAGGAAAATATGGTTTATGGAAAAGAACATAACGACGATTTACAACTAGCCGTAAAAATTGTGTATAATAAAGAATATGTAAAAGAAATATATGGTGAAATCTCACAAGAAGAGTTATATAATATCATTTGGAACGATATAAAATTAATTAACAAAACACTTCCAAAATACAAATATATAAAAAATTTAATCATTACAGATGAACCAATGATTAAAACAACAACAGCAAAAATCAAAAGATATGAAGAAATGAAAAAAATAAATTAAATACAAAAAGTACCTTCGAAAAGGTACTTTTTTGTCACCCAAATGTCACATAAAAATATTATATTAAATATATACAAAACAAAATTTTATGATATAATATGTAAGAAAATTATTATAAATAACGAAAAATAAAGGAAGCAAAAAATTGAAAAAAAATAAAATAAAAATTGTAAAAATGATTATTACAATATTAGTAATTGCTATATTTATTTATAGTATATACTATCTATTTCCTATTATGAAAAATATTGTTACACCAAAAGGAAGATTAGTATTTAGAGAAAAAATAGTACAAGAAGGAGCAAAGGGATTTTTTGTTTTATTTGGTCTAGAATGTGCTCAAATCTTTTTGGTAATTCTTCCAGGAGAACCATTAGAAATATTAGCTGGAATGTGTTATGGAAGTGTAGGAGGAACAATATTTTTAACTGTAAGTATACTAATTATAACCACTTGTATTTTTTACCTAGTAAAAATATTTGGAAAGAAATTAGTATATGAATTTTTTAGTAAAGAGAAAGTGGACAAAATAGAAAAAAGCAAATTTTTTAATAATCCAAAACGAGTAGAGCTTATTATGTTTATTTTATTTTTTATACCTGGTACACCTAAAGATTTACTTGTTTATGTAGCTGGATTATTACCAATTAAACCATTAAGATTTATTCTTATTTCAACCTTTGCAAGATTTCCTTCTATTATTTCATCTACATTAGCAGGAAGTAATATTATGCAAGGGAAATGGGTTAATATTGCTATAATTTATTTCATTACTTTTCTATTAATAATAGGTATTTTTATTCTAATTCAATTTTTAGACAAAAACAAAGAAACGAAAAAAGTGTTAAACGAAATAAAATAGTAATAAATTAAAAAAGATAAATAAGGGAGAAGCATTTAAAAATTGGAAAGATATAAAGAAATAGAAAGAAGCATAATCACAAGCTATAGAAAAAGAATTTGGATTAAATTTGTAAAAGCTATTCAAGAATTTGAAATGATACAAGATGGCGACAAAATTGCCGTATGTATTTCTGGTGGAAAAGATTCTATGTTAATGGCAAAATGTTTCCAAGAACTAAAAAAACACGGAAAAATGAATTTTGATTTAGTATTTTTAGTAATGAATCCAGGCTATAATGATCTAAATAAAGAAAAAATAATTTCAAATGCTAAAATATTAAATATTCCAATTACAATGTTTGAAACTAATATTTTCGATAGCGTAGTAAATATAGATGATCATCCTTGCTATATATGTGCTAGAATGAGAAGGGGATATTTATATAATAAAGCTCAGGAACTTGGATGTAATAAAATTGCATTAGGCCATCATCTAGATGATGTAATAGAAACAATACTAATGGGAATGCTTTATGGTGCACAAATGCAAACAATGATGCCTAAAGTAAAAAGTACATCACATCCGGGAATGGAACTAATTAGACCAATGTATTATATTAAAGAAGAAGACATAATTAGCTGGAAAAAGAAAAACAATTTAGATTTTATACAATGTGCGTGTCGATTTACAGAACAATGTGCGAAAAGTGATAATAAAATAGGAAATTCAAAAAGAGAAGAAATGAAAGAACTAATAAAAAATTTAAGAAAAAATTATCGTAACGTTGATATGAATATTTTAAGAAGCACGCAAAATGTAAATTTAGATACTTTAATATCTTATAGGAAAAAAGATGAATTTCATCATTTTTTAGATGATTACAATAAGCAATGTTAATAAAAAGGAGCGTGATTAATAATAATGAATAAAAAAATAATATTAGGAATTGGGGTTATTTGTTTAATTGTAATAGTAACAATTGGAATAATTTTAGCAGTTAACCACACTAAAACTAATCCAGAAAAAATATGGGAGTTATATGTTTCTAACTTAAATAATGGAAAGTACGAAGAAAACTATGCAATGCTAACTGAATCATCAAAATCAGCCATAACTCAAGAAAAATACATTGAAAGAAATAAAAATATCTATGAAGGCATAGATATGTCAGATATGAATATAGAAATTACAAACGTTGAGAAGAAAAACGATAATGCAAATCTTACATACAAATTAAGTATGAAAACTGCTGCAAGAGAAATTTCTTTTGTTAATAATGTAAATCTTGAAAAAGATAAAAAGAATGGCTATTTAATAGACTGGAGCTCTAAACTAATTTTTCCTAAATTAAACGATACAGATAAAGTAAGAATAAAAACCACATCTGCCAAAAGAGGAGAAATTCTCGATAAAAATGGAAATGTATTAGCAGGAGAAGGAAAAATATCTTCTGTTGGATTAGTTCCAGGAAAAATAGGAGAAAACAAAGAAGAAAAAATTGCAAAAGTAGCTGAGCTTCTTGGAATTAGTGAAGAAAGCATTCAAAATGCATTATCTGCATCTTGGGTAAAAGATGATGTATTTGTTCCATTAAAAAAAGTAAAAATGGATGCAACATCTCTAAAAGATAAATTATTAGAAGTTTCAGGTGTGAAAATAAGCACAACTACAGCAAGAGTTTATCCATTAGGAGAAAGTGCTGCTCATTTAATAGGCTATGTTCAAAATATTACAGCAGAGGAATTAGAAAAAAATAAAGATATGGGGTACAATAGCAATAGCATCATAGGAAAAGCAGGTTTAGAAAAACAGTATGAACAAAGACTAAAAGGTCAAGACGGTGCTGAAATTTATATTGAGGATGCCAATGGCAATAGAAAAACAGACATAAAAAAACAAAATGCAAAAAATGGAGAAAATATCACTTTAACAATTGATTCAACCATACAAAAAAAATTATATAACGAATTAAAAACAAATGAAGGATGCTTTGTTGTTATGGAACCTAAGACTGGTGCTTTACTTGCTTTAGTTAGCACACCATCTTATGATCCAAACTTATTTACACTAGGAATGACAAACGAACAATGGAATAGTATAAAAAATAATCCACAAAATCCAATGCTTGCAAGATATTTACAATCTTATTGTCCAGGTTCAACCTTTAAACCAATTACCGGTGCAATAGGCTTAACAACAGGTTCATTAAGTACAGAAGATACATTTTCTTATGAAGGACTAAGCTGGCAAAAAGATAGCAGTTGGGGAGATTATAGAATTACAACGTTAAAAGCATATAATGGTGCTAAAAATTTAAGAAATGCCATAACTTATTCAGATAATATTTATTTTGCACAAGCAACTTTGAAAATTGGAAAAGAAAATTTTATAAATGGACTTAAAAAACTAAAATTTGGAGAAAGCATTGATTTTACATTATCTACTGCTAAATCACAATACTCTAATACAAAAGACATCTCATCCGAAACATTACTAGCAGATAGTGGGTATGGTCAAGGACAAATTTTAGTTAATCCAATTCATATTGCTTCTATTTATTCAGCATTTGTAAATGACGGAAATATGATTAAACCATATTTAGAAAAAGTAGAAAATAAGCAAGTGGAATTTTTGGTAGAAGGAGCTTTTTCAAAAGAAGCGGCAAATACCATAAAAGAAGCAATGATACAAGTAGTAGAAAACCCAGAAGGAACTGGAAGCACTATGAAAGTTTCAGGAAGAACCATTGCAGGAAAAACAGGAACAGCAGAATTAAAAGCAGAAAAAGAAGAAACTGCTGAAACATTAGCTTGGTTTGATTGCGTTACAGCAGATAATGATAAAAATCAATTACTAGTAATTAGTATGGTAGAAGATGGAAGTAGCGTTGGAGGAAGCAAGTATCTTATCAAAAAGATAAAACCATTATTTTAATTAATTGCGTGAAAAGTAAAAATATAATATTAGTAGTACTAGGAAGCTTTCCTTGTTACATTACAAAAATTTTACAAGAAGCTCCTAAAATATTGCTAACAGTTTGCTTTTGTGATAATATATATACAAATTAAAAGAAAAAAAGGAGAAATATATGAAAAAAAGTAAGAGAAAAATAAATAAAAAAAGAATAATGATATTATTGATGTTTCTAGTATTAATTGTTGCAATAGCAATTATTATTTTTAAGTTAAATAACGATCCAAAAACAGCTTTAAAAGGAGTTGTAGTAAGGGTATACGATACAAATATGATGGTAATGGGAACAGATGATACTTTAGACTTATATAATGTTGAAATTACAAATAAAGAGAGCAAAAAATTTAAGCAAGGACAAGAAGTTCTAGTTTATACTAATGGAACAGCAATGACTACATACCCAGTTCAACTTGGTAAGGCTAAAAAAATAAAAATAGTGAAAGAAAAAAGTGAAACTGAAATACCAAATAACATTTTAAAATATTGTTATAGTTCTCGTGATAATGTAGATTTATTAGTTAGTAAATTAACGACCACTAGTTTAACACTTACTATTACAGATAAAAATGACTTACCATATAATTATTATACAAATTACAAAATTTATAAAAAAGTAAAGAATCCAGATTATACAGGAGAAGCACAAAAAATAGGAGAAGATACAGAAAGTTCTACATCTGGCTCAACACGGAACAGGAACAGAATATATATGGGAAGAAATTGACAAAATTTCAAAGAAAATTTCGTATGAAGATACAGTAGAAAATTTAACATATAATATGCCTAATATGACAGATGGAAAATCTTATACCGTATTTAACAGAGAATATAATTGGAAATCACTTTATGGAAAATTGAAAAGTGGGGAATATCAGTTTACTTTATCAACAGATGGAATGTTTAGTATTAATATTGCATTTAGTATTAAATCAAACGGAACAGTATCTTTCGAAAAACCAGAATTAAAGTAAAATAAACACATATAAAACATAAAAGAGGAAAAAATAGATGCCAAATCAGTTTTCAAGAACAGAGTTATTAATTGGAAAAGAAGCAGTAAAAAAATTAAATCAATCAAAAGTAGCAATTTTTGGAATTGGAGGAGTGGGCTCATTTGTTGTAGAAGCTTTAGTGAGAGCAGGTGTACAAAATTTTATTTTAGTTGATAATGATAAAGTTTGTTTAACCAACTTAAATAGACAAATTATAGCAACAAGAAAAACACTTGGAAAATACAAAGTGGAAGTAGCTAAAGAAAGAATACTAGAAATTAATCCAAATGCAAATGTAGAAATCTATCCAGAATTTTTTATGCCAGATAGTAAAGAAATATTAGATAATACAGTAGATTATGTAGTAGATAGCGTAGATACCGTTACAGCTAAAATAGAATTAGTACTAAGAGCAAATAAATTAAATATACCTATTATATCTAGTATGGGAACAGGAAATAAGCTAGATGCAACTAAATTCGAAGTTTCTGATATATACAAAACGAGTGTATGTCCTCTAGCAAAAGTTATGCGAAAAGAATTGCGCTCAAGAGGAATAGAAAAGTTAAAAGTGGTGTATTCTAAAGAAGAACCAATTAAATTAGAAGAAATGAAAGTAAATTGTAAAAATGATGAAATACGTACAAAAGAAACAAAAAGGAAAAAAGAAGTGCCAGGCAGTATTTCTTTTGTTCCTTCTGTTGCAGGACTTATTATTGCTGGAGAAGTTATTAAAGATATTATAAAATAAAGGAGAGGTTAAAATGGAAAAATCAAAAGTTTATTTTACAAGTAAAATTACACCAGAAAGTTTAATCAAAATTTATGAAGCAGTTGGAAAAGAATTAACAGGTAATGTAGCTGTTAAGATATCAACTGGAGAACCAGGAGGACACAATTTCTTAAATCCAAACTTAATTAAAAATTTAGTAAATAAGTTGAATGGAACAATTGTTGAATGCAATACAGCATATAGTGGAAGAAGAAATACAACGGAAGAACATTGGAAGGCAATAAAAGAACACGGATTTATGGATATTGCAAAAGTAGATATTATGGACGAAGAAAGCGATATGCCAATTCCAGTTAGAAATGGGTTACATTTAAAAGAAAATTATGTAGGAAAGCATTTGGAAAATTATGACTCTATGCTTATGCTATCACATTTTAAAGGACACGCAATGGGAGGATTTGGTGGAGCACTTAAAAATATGTCTATTGGTGTTGCATCATCAGCTGGAAAAGCGTGGATTCACACTGCAGGAAAAACAAGAATTCCAGATGAATTATGGTCAAATATACCAGAGCAAGATCATTTTTTAGAGTCTATGGCAGAGGCAGATGAAGCAGTTATTGATTATATGAAAGGAAATATTGTTTATATTAATGTAATTAATAATTTATCAATTGATTGCGATTGCGACAGCAATCCTGAAGCACCTTGTATGGCAGACATAGGAATAACAGCATCTATTGATCCTGTAGCTGTTGATAAAGCAAGCCTAGATTTAGTATATAATTCAGAAGACAAAGGAAAACAAAGATTAATTAATAGAATAGAAGAAAAACACGGAATTCGTACTGTTGAACACGCAGAAGAACTAGGAATTGGAACAACCAAGTATGAGCTTATAAAAATAGACTAATGATTATATAAAGAAAACTTAAAGTTTTTGAACAAAGTATTGACTTTTTAAAAAAAGATTTATAAAATGGAAAAGTAAAAAAGAAAGCAAAAGAAAGAGGGAAATGAACGAATGATTGAAACATTAAAAAACGTTAAAACCATTGATGCCGTACACACACACACACACAATGCAATTTAATAAATAATAAAGAAGGCATTAAATATGCTTTATTAAACATAAATGTAAGAGATGGGTAAGTTTTTACCTGTCTTTTTTGCGTCTAAAAACAAA
The DNA here is from genome assembly GCA_947594065.1 of uncultured Clostridia bacterium. Classification (GTDB taxonomy): domain Bacteria; phylum Bacillota; class Clostridia; order TANB77; family CAG-508; genus HGM13634. The sequence goes on along the minus strand of CANQDX010000006.1, from coordinate 12,262 downwards.
TGAAAAACTTCATAACCGCTCCCGGTGATTTATTTAAATTTTCATCGCAACGCCCCAACTGCATAATAGGCTGTAAATAAAATTTATTACATAAATTTTATAACACCCTATAATTTGTCGGTCCCCACCCATAACTTGCTCGAAAATTTAAATAGAAATCACCTCGCGCTACTCTATAAAATAATTAAGTTATTAAAATTAAAAATAAAATTTTTAAGGAGGTTCAAAATGAACAAAAAGTTAAAAAGTAAAAAATTAAACACCAATAAAGGTATTACATTAATTGCGCTAATTATTACCATCATCGTGTTATTAATCTTAGCAATAGTAGCCATTTGTGCAGTAACAGGAGATGGAATATTAGCTCACGCAAAGAATGCAAGAGATAAATGGAAAGAGGCAACAAAAGAAGAACAAAGACAACTTACAATAGCAGAATCAATGATGAATTTTGAAAATAGAGAATATACAGATAAAAATGGAGACAAGGCAATAATACCGGCAGGATTTGCTGTAAGTCAAGTTGAGGGAGAAAATACTGTAGATGATGGATTAGTAATAATAGATTCAGAAGGAAATGAATTTGTTTGGATACCAAGTAGTTTAGAGGAATATACTAATGCCGTTTGGAAAGATGAATGGAAAAAATGGAAATATAGAGATGCTGATGATATCAAATGGAGTGACCCTCAAACTGAAATAGGAATAAATAGTTTAAAAAAATTGGATGAAAAAAGTCCAGAAAGTGTAGGATTTTATGTAGCAAGATATGAAGCAGGTATACCAAATAATGTTGATTTTTATGGAGATAGTGAAGGAGACACTTATTATGATTTAACTAAAAAAGATACAAGCGAATATAAACCAGTAAGTAAAAAAGGAGCTCCAGTTTGGAATTATTTAAGTAAAGTTAAAGCAGACAAATTGTCAAAGAATATGTATGCAAATAACTCATCAATAAATAGTTATTTAATAGACTCACACGCGTGGAATTACATTTGTGATAAAATTATTACAAATAATACAGAAAAGAATATTACAGGAAATTGGGCTTCATATGGAAATTATAAAGATAGTCCAGTAAGCAATTATAAAGATATGGATGTATTATATGCATATCACGGTACTGACTTTTTCGGAGGTGATTTTTCAGATAACAAAAAATCTGTTTATCATAAAGGAAAAATATTAGAAAATGTGCTTCCAGGAAATAGTAATGGTTATTTATTGGAATTATCAACAGGAGCAAGTGATAAATTTAAAGCATATAATATATATGATATGGCAGGAAATGTATGTGAATATACAACAGAAATTGGAACAAGTGAATCAATTACTGGAAATAATACAAAGGCAGTTATTAGGGGAGGTAGTTTTACGGAGGGACGGTGACGATAGCCCTATTACAAAAGCTGTTGGTAATTCTACAATATTGACAGAAAATCCAAATTATGGTTTTCGAGTTGTTCTTTATTTAAAATAAATTTTATGGAATTAGAAACGGTGGAAGTATTAATCCATATAAAACAGACCGATTTATTTTATAGGTCTGTTTTTTTGGTATAAAAAAATGCAATTTTTACTATGCAAAAAAACAAACAAGTGTTTACAAATAAAAACAAAGATGATATAATAGAAGTAGTTTAAAGAATGGGAGTAAAGAGAGTATGAGTGTATACTGTTGTATTGATTTGAAAAGTTTTTATGCATCTGTTGAGTGTAGACAAAGAGGTCTAGACCCATTAGTAACTAATTTAGTTGTGGCAGATAAATCAAGAACAGAAAAAACAATTTGTTTAGCAGTTACTCCATCTTTAAAAGCTTATGGAATTTCAGGCAGAGCACGTTTATTTGAAGTAGTTCAAAAAGTAAAAGAAATAAACTATCAAAGAAAATTAAAGGCAAAAAATCATCAGTTTACAGCATCTTCATATAACGACATAGAACTTAAAAATAACCCTAATTTGCAATTAGATTATATTGTAGCGCCTCCAAGAATGGCGAAATATATGGAATATAGTACTTATATATATAGCATTTATTTAAAATATGTTGCACAAGAGGATATATATCCGTATTCCGTTGATGAAGTTTTTATTGATATTACTAATTATTTAAAAACAAATAATTCAACACCAAAGCAAATGGTAACCACAATGATAAACGATGTTTTTAACACAACAGGAATTACTGCAACAGCTGGAATTGGAACAAATATGTATTTGGCTAAAATTGCAATGGACATTGGCGCAAAACACGTACAGGCAGATAAAAATGGAGTAAGAATAGCAGAACTAGATGAAATGTCATATCGAAAATTACTATGGGATCATAGACCATTAACAGATTTTTGGAGAGTAGGAAAAGGATATGCGAAAAAACTAGAAGAAAATAATATTTTTACTATGGGAGATGTCGCAAGGTGCTCTATTCAAAATGAAGATTTGCTTTATAAATTATTTGGAATTAATGCAGAGCTTTTAATAGATCATAGTTGGGGCTATGAACCCTGCACGATGAAAGATGTAAAAAATTTTAAACCTACTACAAATAGTTTAAGTTCTGGGCAAGTATTACATTGTCCATATAATTATGAACAAACCAAATTAATTGTAAAAGAAATGACAGATTTACTGGTTTTAGAATTGGTAGAAAAACATTTAATTACTAATCAGTTAGTTTTAACAATTGGGTATGATATTCAAAATCTAACAGATTCTTCAATAAAAAAACAATATAATGGCGAAATAACTACAGACCGATATGGAAGAAAAATACCAAAGCACGCACACGGAACTATTAATCTAAAAGAAAGTACATCCTCAACTAAAGTTATTATGGAAGCAATAGAAGAACTTTACGAAAGAATTATTAATAAAAAACTATTAGTAAGAAGAATAAATGTAGTAGCAAATAATGTTATAAATGAAAAAGAAATAAATCCTAAAACAAATAATGAGCAAATTAGTTTATTTATAGATTATAAAAAATTAGAAGAAGAAAAGAAAAAAGAAAATGCTATAAGAAAAAAGGAAAACAATTTACAACACGCTATTATAGACATTAAAAAGAAATATGGAAAAAATGCAGTTCTAAAGGGAATGAATCTTGAAAAAGACGGAACAACGATTGAAAGAAATGCTCAAATTGGTGGGCATAAGGAATAGAAAGGAAGTATTTTAAATGGGAAATTATGATGATATAATTAATCTTCCACATCATATATCTAAAAAACATCCAAGGCTTAGTATGGAACAAAGAGCTGCACAATTTGCCCCTTTTGCAGCACTAAATGGTTATGGGGAAGCTATCGATGAAACAGTTAAAATCACAGAAAGCAACTTCGAAGAAGATGATTAAAATAAATGTAATTAGAAAGCGAGAAATTAATTTGATAATTTCTTGCTTTTATAATATAATGTTGATAGAAAAATAAATGTTTAAAAGGAGCTAAAATGAAAAAAACTGATAAAATAAATATCGAAAGGAGGAGGTTATGGAATATATTTTAGAAACACATAATCTAGAAAAGAAATATAAAAAATGTAAAGCATTAAATGATTTTAATATACATATTGAAAAAGGTGCAATTTACGGCCTCATCGGAAGAAATGGAGCAGGCAAAACAACATTCATAAGGCTAATTTGTGGTTTGCAAAAACCTACCAAAGGTAATTATGAAATCTATGGAATATCTAATGAAAGTAAGCAAATTATTGAAATACGAAAAAGAATAGGAGCAATTATTGAAAATTCATCCATATTGTTAGATATGACAGCAGAAGATAACTTAAAAGAGCAATACAAAATAATAGGATTGCCAAATTATGATTGGTTAAATGAAATTTTAAAATTAGTAGGATTAGCACAAACGGGAAAAAAGAAAGCAAAAAACTTTTCTTTAGGAATGAAGCAAAGATTAGGAATAGCAATTGCTTTAGTAGGCAATCCGGATTTTCTCATTTTGGACGAACCAATTAATGGACTAGACCCAGAGGGTATTATAGAAATAAGAGAACTTATTTTAAAATTAAACAAAGAAAAAGGAATTACATTTTTAATATCTAGTCATTATTTAGATGAATTATCAAAGGTTGCGACACATTATGGTTTTGTAAATCACGGACAGATACTAAAAGAAATTACAAGTGCCGAATTAGAAAAAAATTGTAGAAGAAAAATAGAAATTAAAGTTAGCAATGTTAAAGAATGTGTTAAATATTTAGAAAATAGTAAAATTTCTTATGAAGTAATTTCAGAAAATATAATAAATATATATGATAAAATAAATATTGCAGAGCTTGCGGTTAACCTATCTAATCGAAATTGTAATATCAGTGAACTTCACGAAAAAGAAGAATCACTTGAAAATTACTATATTAATTTGATAGGAGGAAACGACAATGTATAAATTATTAAAAGCAAATTTTTTCAGATTAAAAAAGGAAATTATTTTCTGGATGTTTATTATTTTAACAATAGGAATGGCAATATTTACTATATATAGATTTTCAAATCAGTGGTCACCTGTTGCAATAGATAAATTATTAAATGAGTATATTAATTATATAGGGCTATTTATTGCAATATTTGTAACCATATTTGTAGGAAAAGAACATTCAGAAGGAATTATTAGAAATAAAATAATTGTACGGACACAGTAGAAAAAATATTTATTTATCTAATCTTGTTATTAGTTGCATAACATCAATACTTTGTGAAGTGATATATATTGCTATAATATTAGCAATCCGGTATACCATTGTATGGAAATATACAAATGCCTTTATCTCAATTTTTAATGGCTATTTTAAATGAGGTTTTAATTATTATCGCATTTTGTACAATTTATAATTTTGTAGCTATGCTATTTTCAGAAATAACAATTTCAACAACAATATGTATTCTTCTATTTATTGCAATGTTTATTATAAGTGGCTCTTTAGCATTAACAATAAGTTCTAAAGAGTATGTAAACATATATTATGATGAAAATGGAAAAGGAAATATTGTTAGCCAAACAATAAATCCTAATTACCCAGGAGAACAAAAAATTAAAATTGCAAAAACAATTTATTATTTTATGCCACAGGGACAAGCAGAAGAAATACAAAGTGGGAAAACAGAATATCTATCTAAATTACCATTTTATTCAATTACATTAATTGGAGTGGTAAATATAGTAGGAATTTATTTGTTTACAAAAAAAGAATTAAAATAGAAAGAAATTTAATAATAGACATATATTTATAATAATAAATATATATTGACAAGCAATTATATATAATATATAATGCCATTAACAAGGTTGAAAAATAATTACAATTTTGACGTTGTCAAACATCATTTGAAATTTAATCAACGTACAAAAAGTACGCCTCATAAATTTCAAACTCGTTTTCCTAGTCAAAATTTAATTCTTTTCCAACCAAGTTTGCACATTAGAAAGGAATGAGATTAATTATGAAAAAATCAACAAAAATAATTATAATAGTTGTAGCTATAATCGCTATAATCGCAGTTGTTGCAGCTGTTGTAATAATGAACAAAAAAACATCCAATAATAATGGAGCCAATATAACGCAAACTGGCAGTATAAATGGCCCACAAGAAGTAAATACTGTAGAAGACTTATCTAAATTACTTAATCAAGTTTATGCAGGTGTAACAACAGATATTTATAATGTAGAAACACAAACAATTGATTTAACAAATGAAACTTCAGTAAAGTCTTATACAGGACTTGAGAATGCACAGAATCTTGAATTTGCTATTGTTTCAGAACCACTAATTAATGCACAAGCATATTCACTTGTAATGGCAAAGGTAAAAGACGATGTTGATGCAAATGATGTTGCAAAAGCAATGGCAGAGGGTGTAGACACAAGAAAATGGATTTGTGTTTCAGCAGAAAAACTTTATGCAACTAATAGTGGAAATATTGTATTTTTGATTATGACTAATGAAGAAATGGCAAACAATATTTATAAGAGCTTTAAAGATATTGTAGGAACAATAGGAAATGAATACGAAAAAACAGAAAGAGAAGAATTACCACCTGATATGGGCATTCCAGCTCCACAATAAAAAATAAAAACAATTTTGTCGCCGACTAAAAATAGAAAAACTATTTGGTCGGCGGTTATTATATTATAATTAAAAATTAAGTTACTTATGAAAGAGGGGAGAATTGTATGGTTATTTAGTTATTAAATATACCATACAAAAAAAAGAATGGTATTTTCAAGTATTACTTTCTTATACTATTTTTTACCACTTGTACTTGCGATTTATTATATTGTACCATCTAAATGTAAAAACTTAGTGCTACTTATAGCATCGTTTCTTTTTTACTTCTTTGGAGAGCCAATATATGTATTATTAATGGCTTTTTCCATTTTAATTACATACTTATTTGGTAGACTAATTGGAAAATTCCAAGATACAAAATATGCAAAGTTATTCTTAATTCTAGCAATTATTATTAGTATAGGATTACTAGTTTATTTTAAATATACAAATTTTCTTATAAACAATATCAACTTATGGTTAAAACATAAAATTGATTTTATTTATGTTGTTTTACCAATAGGAATTTCATTTTATACATTCCAAATGCTTAGCTATTTAATAGATGTTTATAGGAAGCAAGCAAAGGTGCAAAAAAATATTTTAAAATTAGCTATGTATGTTTCCTTATTTCCACAATTAATTGCAGGACCAATTGTTAGATATACAACTATAGAAAATCAGTTAGAAAATAGAACTCACACTATGGAAAAATTTGCATTAGGAGTAAGAAGATTTATAATAGGACTAGGCAAAAAAGTTTTAATTGCTAATGTTTTAGGTAAGCTAGTAAATACATTTCTAGCTAGTAGTGAAATGAGCATTATATATTACTGGTTATATGCAATTGCAGTAATGTTACAAATATATTTTGATTTTTCAGGATATTCAGATATGGCAATTGGATTAGGAAAAATGTTTGGATTTGAATTTCCCGAAAACTTTAACTATCCTTACATTGCAAAAAGTATTACAGAATTTTGGAGAAGATGGCATATTTCATTAAGCAGTTGGTTTAGAGACTACGTTTATATTCCACTTGGTGGAAATAGAACATCTAAAATAAAGTGGATTAGAAATATTATGATTGTCTGGTTCCTTACAGGTTTGTGGCACGGTGCAGCTTGGAATTTTGTTATTTGGGGAATGTACTTTGGAATTATTTTAATAATAGAAAAATTATTATTAAATAAATATATTGAAAAACTTCCTAAATTATTATCTCATCTTTATGTATTAATAATAGTAATGATTAGTTTTATTATATTTAATGGTGAAAGTACAAATCAAATATTGCAAAATATAGGTGGACTAGTTGGTATTAAAAATATTCCATTTGCTATGCCAGAAAGCATATATTATCTAAAAAGTTATTTTGTTGTTATTGCAATAGGAATAATAGCATCAACACCACTGTTAAAAAATATTATTAATCTAGAAAAATTTAAAAAAGTGGTTACGCTATTAGAACCTGTATTTTTGATATGCATACTTTTTATAAGTACAGCTTATATTGTAGATGGTTCTTTTAATCCGTTCTTGTATTTTAGATTTTAAGGAGAAAAAATGAAAAATGATACTAAAAACAAAATAGTAACTATTAGTTTTATAACTATATTATTTATTGTGTTTGTTTTAAATATAATAAAAAAAGATAATACAATATCTGTAGCAGAAAGAAGAAAACTAGCTCAATTTCCAACTATAACTATGGAAAAAATAATAAGCGGAAAAACTTCAGAAGATATAGATAAATACACAGTAGATCAATTTATCTTTCGAGATTATTTTAGAAGTGCAAAATCATTGTGGAGTAATTATTTGTATAGGCAGAAAGATAATAATGGTTTATTTTTAAAAGATGGTGGAATATATAAAATAGAATATCCATTGAACAAAGCAAATGTGAAAAAATCATCTGAAAAAATAAAAAATATATGTGATAAATATTTAAATAAAAACAACAATATTTATTTTTCTATTATTCCAGATAAAAACTATTATTTAAAGTCAGATTATTTAAAAATAGATGTAGGTGAAATGCAAGAAATAATGCAAAATACATTGACTAATATAGAATATATTGATATTACCAACTGCTTACAAATACAAGATTACTATAAAACAGACTTGCACTGGAAACAAGAAAATCTAAGCAATGTTGTAGGGCAAATAGAAAGAAAAATGCATTTAAAAACAACATCACCACTTAACAATTATACAATGCACGATTTGGGAAGTTTTTATGGTTCATATTATGGACAATTAGGAATGAATATTGAACCAGATAGAATTAATATTCTAAAAAATTATAAAATAGAAAATATTAAGACATATAATTATGAAACAGAAAAGTATGCAAATATATACGATTTACAAAAGTGGCAAACATCTTCAGACAAATATGATGTATATTTGTCTGGTGCAGTAGCTCTTATGACAATAGAAAATCCGGAAGGACCATACGGAAAAGAATTACTTTTATTTAGAGACTCATTTGGAAGTAGTATTGCACCATTATTATTAGAAAATTATCAAAAGATTACACTAATTGATTTAAGATATGTTTCAAGTTCAATATTAGATAAATATATTAATTTTGAAAATCAAGATGTATTATTTTTATATAGTACACTTGTATTAAATCAAAATATATTAAGATAACAAAAAAGACAGCCTTATAAAAAAGCTGTCTTTTAAAATTATTTATTATCTTTCATAACTTCTTTAATGCTTCCTAAGCTACTTAAAGCAGTTGTTGCATCAAAAGGTATAAATACTTTGTTAGCTTCACCATTTGAAATTTCTTTTAAAGCTTCTAAAGATTTTAATTGAACAATCTTATCGTCAGGTTTAACTGCTTTCAAAGCCCCATATACTAATTCAATCTCTTTTGCTCTTGCATCTGCAACCTTTTTAATAGCATCAGCTTCACCAGTTGCACGTCTAATTCTAGCTTCTCTATCTGCATCAGCTTGTAAAATAGCTGCTTCTTTTTGACCTTCTGCAATTGTAATAGCAGATTGTCTTTCTCCTTCTGCCTGTAATATTAAAGCTCTTTTATTTCTTTCAGCATTCATTTGTTTTTCCATTGCGTCACGAATATCTGCTGGTGGAGTAATATCTTTAATTTCAACTCTATCAACTTTGCAGCCCCATTGGTCTGTAGCTTCGTCTAGAATAACTCTTAACTGATTGTTAATAGCATCTCTTGAGCTAAATGTTTGGTCTAAATCCATTTTACCAACAATATCACGAATAGTAGTGATTGCCAAATACTCAATACCCTTTTTCAAAGATTGAATTTCATAAACTGCTTTTGCTGGATCAGTAATTTTGTAGAAAACAACAGTATCGATTGTAATTGTAACATTATCTTGTGTAATAACTCCTTGTGGTGGAACATCCATAGTTTGTTGTTTTAAACTAACAACAGAACGAACTTGGTCCATAAAAGGAATAATAATTGTAAGACCTGCATCAGCAACTTTGTGGAATTTTCCTAATCTTTCTATAATGTATACTTCAGATTGTTTTACAATTTTAATTGTTTTAAATGCAATAATAGCAATAATGATTAATAATATAATTAAAAATACCATTTTAAACCTCCTAAAAATTTATATTATATAGGTAAAACCTAAAATATTAAGAACTTATTTAACAACAGCTTTTACGCCATCTATATCTGTAACTTCAACTTCTATACCTTTTTCTATTTTTCTTTCATCTTTAGATTTAGCTGACCATACTTCAGTTCCTATTTTTACTTGACCTTCACCAGAAATAGGGTTAATCTCCTTAATAACGATTCCTTTTTTTCCAATAATTGAATAAGCGTTTGTTTGTAATGTTTCTTCCTTTTTGGAAAATTTATCTACAAATGGTCTTGTAAAGAAAAGTAAGATGGTAGAAGATATAACAAATACTGATGTCTGAATTGCAATATTAGATGTAAAAAAGCTTACTACCATAGCGATTAAAGCTCCAATTCCAAACCAGAAAACTAAAAAACCGACTGTTGCCATTTCTATTATAAAAAAGACACCTGCAAGAACAATCCAAATCTGCCACATATTCTTAACCTCCTAAACATCAATCTAACACATCTATTATACCATATTAATGGCTAAAAATAAATAAATTTGTATAAAAAAATATAAAAAAATATTTTTTTGAAATTTGCTATTCCTTAAAGAAACAAAGTATGATATATTAAATAAGAATTTAAAATTAAAAGGAGAATACATTAAAAGTGAGAAGAGATAAAAAAGAGAAAAAAGAAGGTAAGAAAATTGGCAATTTATTATTTAATATTTTCAAAATTGCGTTATTATTACTATTTTTAGTTATTATATTTTTACTTGCTCCAAATTATGAAAAGAAAGATACATACGATAGTAGTAAAATTAATTTAATTATTAACAATAATAATGTTACAAAAAGATTAAAACACGATTTATGGATAAACGAAAAAAATGTAATATACTTATCTAAAGAAGATGCAGCCAATTATTTTGACCAATATATATACATAGATAAAGATGAAAATCAAATTATTACAACGTATGGCGAAAAAGTTGGAGTTTTACCGATTGAAAAAAATATTATTAAAATAAATGATGTAAGTATTGATATTCTATCTGGTGCTGTACAAAAAGATGGGGTATATTATTTGCCAATTACATCAATGTCTAAGGTATATAATGTAGATGTTAAATATATAAAAGAAGAAAAAATATTAACATTGGATTCATTAGATAAAGAGTTAATTAAAGCTGATGTTTCAAAAAATTGCAATGTAAAATATAAAAATACTTCTTTTTCTAAAACGGTAGATAAAATAAAACAAGGTGAAAAAGTAATATGTATAGAAAAGCAAGATAATAATTGGACAAAAATAAGAACACAACGAGGCTATATTGGGTATATTAAAACTAATCTATTACATAATGAAGTTTATGTTAGAAATACAATAGAAAAGAAGTTAAGACAAGATAAGATTAATCTAGTATGGGATTATTATTCAGAATACGGCTCTGCGCCTAATAGAAGCGGAACATCAATAGATGGAGTAAATGTAGTTTCACCATCTTTCTTCACATTAATAAGTGAAGGAAACGGAACAATTAAAACTAATATAGGAGATAGCGGATTAAAATACATTCAATGGGCAAAGCAAAATAATTATGAAGTATGGGCAATGTTTTCTAATAATTCATATAAAGAAACTACATCTAAAATACTAAATTCATATAAATATAGAACGAATTTAATTAACAATATAGTTAAACTAGCAGTTCAATATGAACTTGATGGAATTAATCTAGACTTTGAAAATATGAATGCTAAAGATAAAGATATGTTTTCAAGATTCGTTATTGAGTTAAAACCAAAATTGCAAGAAGCAGGAATAGTGCTTTCTGTGGATGTAACTGCTCCAGATGGAAGCGAAAATTGGTCATTATGTTATGATAGAAATGTAATAGGTAATGTTGCAGACTATATCGTGTTTATGGCTTACGACCAATATGGTACAGGTGCTAATAAGGCAGGAACAACTGCAGGTTATAATTGGGTAGAAACAAGCTTGAAAAAGTTTATTGACCGTGAAGAAGTAGAATCTAATAAAATTATTTTAGGAATTCCATTCTATACACGATTATGGCAAGAAAAAAATGGAAAAATAACGAGTTCAACAGTAAATATAAAAAGTGTAAATTCTGTTTTACCATCAGGAGTACAAAAAGAATGGAATGATGAGTTAAAACAATACTATGTAGAATATACCAAAAATGGTACAACATATAAAATGTGGATTGAAGATGAAGAATCCATAAAAAATAAAGTATCATTAGTAAAACAATATGGACTAGCAGGTGTAGCATCTTGGGAAAAAGATAGAGAAACAGAAAATATATGGGGAATAATTAAGGATGCATTAAATTAAAAATCTTAGAACATAAAAAAATATTAATTTTAATTAATTAAATGTTCATCATTTTCAAAAATATATTGACAATAAAAAAGAATAAATATAGAATATAAATAGAAAATCAGAAGAAAAAGAGGAAAAACAAATGAAAGAAATAGTAAAAATGGCTAAAACCGTTGACACCGTACACACACACCAGACTGTCGTTCAAAGCAATTAAAAGATGAAAATAATACAGAGATAAAAAATAAATAAAAC
>CANQDX010000005.1 GCA_947594065.1 uncultured Clostridia bacterium | reverse complement strand
AAAAAATCAAGAATTAAGATTTCTCAAAACTCTTGATCTTTTGGAGCCACTTGTCCGAATCGAACGGACGACCTACTGATTCATACCACTACAATTTTCATTGCCATATTTCTATGTTTGCGGTCTGGACTTTCTCTTTACCATAGCGAAAATGCTTTAGGTACACCGTATAAAGTCTCTACACTTGAATTTCTTCTAGCTCGGGATTAACTTATTTTCACTTAGTCTTCCCCGAATTAGCGGTGTCCACTTTATATGTTTCCATATAAAGGTGCAAGATAGTTCTAGATTTTCATCTATCCCACAAGTCAGTTGCTCTACCAGCTGAGCTAAAGTGGCATTTTTTGGTGACCCCTACGGGAATCGAACCCATGTCTCCGCCGTGAAAGGGCGATGTCTTAACCGCTTGACCAAGGGGCCTTATTGGTGAGCCATCGCAGACTCGAACTGCGGACAACTTGATTAAAAGTCAAGTGCTCTACCACCTGAGCTAATGGCCCATATCACCAATACTTTATAAATATAGGCAGTCCAAAAAAATGACTGCCTATATATAATACAACATTTTTTGCCCTATGTCAATATATTTATTAAATTTTTATGAAAATTGTTTTTTATGCATTTAATTTTTCAATTAACTCTTCTACATCTATTCCGTGTACTTCACAAGCTTCTGCTAATGTTTCTGCTTGAGAAGCTGGACATCCTAAGCAATGCATTCCTGCTTCTAATAAAATATCTGCTTTTTCTGGAGCATTTTTTAATAATTCTCCAATTGTCATATTTTTTTCTATTTTCATTTTTTATTCCTTTCTAGCAAGAAATTTCTTTGTTTTACACCTTTCTTACTTTTAAAATTTGAATTATTTTATCACATTTTTTAAAAAAAGTATAGACAAGATTTTAATTTTGTTGTATTATGTTAAAAAATGTAAAGGCGGTGATGTTTATTACAAATTTAATTCATCTTTTTTTCATTTCTTATATTATTTATCTTTCTATTACTTTTTATTCAATTTATATTTTAATTGATTCTGTTTTCTTCCAAAGAATTCAAGGTTCAAAATTAAATATTAAAAGAAGCTCTCTATAAGGAGGTGATTTTTTGTTTGTTTCTACTATAAAGAGACGAATCTTATTTACGTGTTTTTCTATGTTCTTTTTTCTTGCTATTATGTTTATTATTTTTCAAAATATTTTTCTTTCAAATTCCATTTTTATTGATTTTGCTATACATCCATTTAATATTTGCACTAAATACCCTGATTTGTGGAATTTTATAAAAATTACTTATGTTCTTTCTTATTGTTTTTGTGTTTTTATTTTTTCTTCTTTTATTTACTCCATTTTATTTTGTAAAAAAGAAAATGAAAATATAGATATTACTCAAGAATATAATACAACAGACTTAAAACTGTGTGTTGGTAAAAATCAATCTGGTAATCTTTTGTATATAAACGAAAATGGGCTTTATCAAAACATTTTAATAACTGGGACAATTGGCTCTGGAAAAACAAGCTCTGCTATGTATCCTTTTACGAGGCAACTTATTGAATATAAGGCAGAGAATAAAAAAGAAAAATTAGGTTTATTAATTTTGGATGTGAAAGGAAATTATTATAAGCAAGTAGAAAAATACTGCAATATTTATCATAGAAAACAAGATTTAATGGTTTTATCTTTAGACGGCTCTATTCGTTATAATCCTTTGGACAAGCCACATTTAAAGGCTCATATTCTAGCAAATAGATTAAAAACTATTCTAACACTTTTTTCTTCTAACAACGGAGAACAATATTGGTTAGATAAAGCTGAACAGATTTTAACAGAATGTATTAAACTTTGTAGACTTTACAACAATGGATACGTTACTTTTACAGAATTGCATAAATTAATTACTGTTCCAGATTATTATGCTTCTAAAATTGCTTATTTAAGAGAATTATTCTTGGCAGGAAAACTATCAAAGGAGGATTGTTTTAATTTATTAAGCTCAATAGAATTTTTTGAAAAAGAGTTTTTAAAATTAGATTCAAGAACAATGGCTATTTTAAAGTCTGAAATAACAAGGATTACAGGTTGTTTTGTGTCTGACTATCAAATTCAAAAGGTATTTTGCCCTACAAAAGAAGAAATTAATTTTTATGGGTTTAAAAACTTAATTTCTCAAGGAAAAATTTTAGTTTTAAATATGAATTTAGCAGAATTCAAAAATTTATCTAAAATTATTGCAGCTTATTTAAAATTAGATTTTCAAACAGAAGTAATGAGTAGACTTTCTAACAATCAGAACCAATTTTTAAGAAGCGTTGCTTTTATTAGTGACGAGTTCCACGAATATGTTACTTCTACAGATTGTGATTTCTTTGCGCAAAGCAGAGAAGCCAAATGTATTAATATTATTGCTACGCAAAGCTATACTTCTTTATTAAATAGCTTAGATAATCAAAATACAACAAAGGCTATTATTCAAAATTTAATTAATAAATTATGGTTTAGAACTGATGATATTTTTACGATTGAAGATGCTCAAAAACAATTGGGCAAAGAAGAAAAAACTAAGTATTCTAAAACAATATCGGAAAACGCGAAAACAACGACTTTTAATATATTTACTAAAAAGTTTAATTCCTTAGATTCTAATCTTTCAGAAAGTATTAATAGTTATTCTCAATTTGATTATATTTTCGATACTAACTTTTTTACTCAAAATTTAGAAACATTCAGCTGTTTGGCTTTTCTTTCTACTGGAAATACAATCCTTCCCCCACAAAAAATACAAATGATACCATATTTTAAAAATAACACTTAAGGAGGTTTTTATGAAACAAAAAAAATTTTTTATATTTTATTTTATTATTTTAACATTTATTTTTATCTTTTCACTTTCTACAACATCTTATGGAGGGTATCCAAAACTTGTAACAACAATTACAAATGCTTTTCAAGATATAGAGAAATGGCTTTTAAAACTAGCTACACCAGCTGCCGCAGTTGCTGTTGGAACGGGAATCTTTATGAAGAAATTTAGTTTTGGTGATGAAGAAAAAATTAGAACAGGAAAAAATATTATTCGTGGTTCTTTGTTTTCTTATGCTTTTATTCTTGTTTTAGATTTACTTTTATCTGCAATACAAGGTTTATTAAGTTAGAAAAATAGGAGGCTTATATTTTGGATATTTCTACTATTTCTTCCACAATTTTTGATACAATAAATGAATTACTTTTTAAACTTTTTTCTTCAATTGACAATTCTCTTTATTCTGTTTTAGATGATTTCACTTTTATTAATACCGACATTCTAAATTCTTCCCATTTTTCAGATATTTTAGGAACTTCATCTTCTAAAGGCATTTTGCTTGTTGCAAATTCTCTTATTCTAGGGTATTTAATTTATTATGCTTTCAAGCTGTTATTAGGACATCTTGGAATTACACAAGTAGAAAGACCTTCTCATTTTCTCTTTAAAATAATACTTTACTCTATTTGTATGAATTTTTCCTTTTTTATCTGTGAAGAAATAATTAATATTATTTCGTTAATTTCCAACAGTATTAGAGAAGTTGGTGAAAATTTATTTCATACCGAAATTTGTTTTTCAAGCTTAATTACTCAATTAAATTCAATTATTTCTATGGACAAAACCTCAGATTTTCTTTCTCTTGATGGCATTATGAAGGCGCTTATTTCTTTAGGTTTGTTGAATTTAGTTATTACTTATGCCGTTAGATATGTTTTAATAAAGGTATTTGTTTTAATTTCGCCATTTGCAATCCTTTCTCTTTCTAATAAAAGCACTTCAATTTTATTTACATCGTGGATTAAATCTTTTTTATCTTTAATGCTCATTCAAGTTTTTGTTTCCATTATTTTATTACTAATTTTCTCATTAAAAATTTCCTCGACAGATATTTTCTCTAAATTTATCTTAGTTGGTGCTATTTTCATTTTAATAAAAGCAAATCAGTATGTAAGAGAAATGCTTCGGAGGAATCAGTTCTGATGTTGGTATGGGAATGAATCAGTTTAAATCAATGTTTATTAGATAGGAGGTGATTTATATCAAATTTATTTTCCCTAGAAATTATAACTTTAACAAAAAACTATTTGGAGTAATTGATTATTTTACTCTTACAGTGAATATAATTTTTTATTGTTTTATTTTTTGTTGTGTCAATATTTTATTTACTAACACAAATATTAAGATTTTTCTTTTTGTTTCTATTTGCTTTCCTATTTTCCTTTTAAGTATTGTTGGTTTAAATAATGAAAACATTTTCTTGGTTTTAATTTATATTATTAAATACTTTAAAAAGCCAAAGCTTTACTTGTATAACTAAAGGATTTATAATTATTCCTCTGTTGTTCTATTGTAATTGAATAAAAAAAATGATATAATTTTTTTGTAGAATTTTAGGAGGTTATGCTATGAAGATTGAACAAAATGATTTATCTATGCTTTTCTCATATACTTTATTGCCTGATGCTTTTTTTACAGAATACATTTCTCAAGCACCAGGTGATTATATAAAGGTATATTTATATTTACTTTTTTTATCAAAATACAATAAAGATATTAAATTAAATGATCTTTCTAAAAAAATAGCATTACCAATTAAAGTTATTCAAGAGGCTATTGGTTACTGGGAAGAAAACAATGTTTTAATAAAAAAAGGAACAGATTATATTTTAAATTCTGTTCAAGAAATAGAGTTAAATAAATTATATTCACCTAAAATTACCATTTCTAAGGAAACTGTTCAAAATATGCAAAAAGATAAATCTCGCTCAAATGCAATTGACCATATTAATACAGAATTTTTTCAAGGAATAATGTCTCCTTCTTGGTATAGCGATATTGATTTATGGTTTAAAAAATATGACTTTGATGAAGAAGTTATGATTGCTCTTTTTAGATATTGTTTTGATAAATCAGCTCTTCATAGAAATTATGTTAAAACTGTGGCTGAGGCTTGGTATAATAACCATATTAAAACTTTCTCTGAATTAGATGAATATTTTGAAAATCAAGAGAAAGTAAAAAAGATTAAAAAAGATATTTGCAAAAAATTAGGATTAACTCGTAGCCTTACACAATATGAAGAAGCTTATATTGAAAAATGGTTACAAGAATATCATTATGGATTTGATATTATTGAAATTGCTTTGAAGAAAACAACTTCTAAAACTAATCCAAATTTTGATTATATTGATAAAATGATTTCTGATTGGTATGATAGAAAACTGCTAAATTCAGAGGATGTAAAAAAATATTTATTAGATTTTAAAAATAAATCAAAACAAATTAAGGACTTAGAAAAGAAAACAAATTATCAAAAATATGATCAAAGAAATATTACAGATTTTGATAGCTTTTATGCTAATAATGAATAAAAAGGAGGTTTATTTTGAGCAATCCTATTTTAAAATCTCTATTAAAAGAATATGAAAAGAAAAGACTAGAAAAACAATTAGAGTTAGAAAATAAATTAAATAAATTTTATCTTCAAAATCCTTCTGTTTCAGAAATAAATGATAAAATTAATCAGGCTTCCATTGAGCTTTCTAAAACAATTTTATTAAATAAAAATTCAGATAAAATTAATACTTTAAATGATTTGTTAGATAAACTAAGGTCTGAAAAAAAGGAATTGTTAAATAAATTAGGCATCACCGAAGATTTCTTTATTCCTGATTATTCTTGTAAATTGTGTAATGATACTGGATATTTGATTAACGATAATAATATTATGTGTACTTGTTTGAAACAAAAATTGTTAGATATACAATATAATAAATCTAATATTTCTGGATTAGAAAGTAATAATTTTGATTTTTTTAACTTAAATTTATTTTCTGATGAAATAGATGAAAAAAAATATAATTCAAATATTTCTCCAAGAAAAAATATGGAAAAGATTAAAGAAATTGCTTTACATTTTATTGATTGTTTTGATAATCCATCAGAAAAAAACTTACTTTTTTCAGGAAATACTGGTCTTGGAAAAACATTTTTAACTAATTGCATTGCAAATGAAGTTCTAAAAAAAGGTAAAACAGTTTTATATCAAACAGCTCCTGTTATGTTGGATTCGGTTATTGATTACAAATTTGGAAAAAACCCAGATTTTAATTATAATGATTTATTGGATGTTGATTTATTAATTATAGACGATTTAGGAACTGAAAATATAAATAATGTTAAACTTTCAGAATTGTTTAATATAATTAACACTAGATTATTAAACCAAAATCATCATATTACTAAAACAATAATTTCTACTAATTTAAGTTTAAATAATTTATTTAAAAATTATGATGAAAGAATTTTTTCTAGGTTAGTAGGTTATTATAATATTTGTAGATTCTTTGGAGAAGATTTAAGGTATAGTAAATAAACAAAAAACAGCATAAATGCTGTTTTTTGTTTTATATATGTAAAATATTTTTGCTATTCTTCTTCGCTACCTTCTGGCATTATTGTTTCAATACTTACTACTTTACATTCGTCATTTGTTCTCATTAATGTAACTCCCTGTGTTGATCTTCCAAGAACACTAATATCTTTTACTTTTATTCTAATTATTGTTCCATTATTTGTAATAAGCATTACGTCTTCATCGTCTGTTGCAATTCTAATTCCAACTATTTTTCCTGTTTTTGGAGTAATTTTGTATGTTATAACGCCTTTTCCGCCTCTTGCTTGTACCCTATATTCTTCTAATTCTGTTCTTTTTCCAAATCCATTTTCTGTTATAGCAAGAAGGGTGGCTTTGCTTCCAACAATAATAGGTTCCATTCCAATTACTTCATCGCCGTCATTTAGTTTTATTCCTATTACTCCTTGTCCAACTCTGCCAATTGGTCTTACATCTTTTTCTTCAAAAGTAATACATAGACCTTCACGGGTTACTAATACAACATTATCTTCTCCGTCTGTCATTCTTACATCAATTAATTCATCCTCATCTTTTAATGTAATAGCTTGTAATCCAGATTTTCTAACAGAGTCATATTCCTTTAATGCTGTCTTTTTAATCATACCTTGTTTTGTTGCCATTAATAAATATTTTCCATCAGCGAAATTAGAAAGTGTAATAACTGCTGATATTTTTTCTCCTCTATCTAAGCTTAAAAGATTTACTATTGCTGTTCCTTTTGCAGTTCTTCCCGCTTCTGGTATTTCAAATCCTCTTAATCTATATACTTTTCCCTTATTGGTAAAGAATAATAATGTATCGTGTGTAGATGCTGTAAAGATTTGTTTTACAAAATCTTCTTCTCTTGTTGCTGTTCCTGTTATTCCTTTTCCACCTCTTTTTTGACTTTTGTATGTATCAATTGGCATTCTTTTTATATACCCAAAGTGAGTTAAAGTTATAACAGTTTGCTCCTCTTTTATTAAATCTTCTACCTCAAATTCTCCTTCTGCTGCAACAATTTTTGTTTTTCTGCTGTCTCCAAACTTTTCTTTTACTTCTATTAATTCTTTCTTAATAATGTCAAAAACTAATTTTTCGCTACTTAAAACATCTTTTAAATATGCAATTAATTTCATTAACTCGTTGTATTCTTCTTCTATTTTCTCTCTTTGCAAACCAGATAGTGTTTTTAATCTCATATCTAGTATAGATTGTGCCTGTATATCTGACAAACCAAATCTTTCCATTAATCTTTCTTTTGCATCATCATAAGAATTTCTAATAATATTTATTACTTCATCAATATTGTCTAAAGCTATTTTTAATCCTTCTAAGATGTGTGCTCTTGCTTCTGCTTTGTCTAAGTCGAACTTTGTTCTTCTTAAAACAACTTCTTTTCTGTGCTCTATGTAGCAATCCATACATTGTCTTAAAGTTAATATTCTTGGTTCTCCATTAACTAAAGCAAGCATAATAATACCAAATGTGTCTTGCATTTGTGTATGTTTATATAATTGATTTAAAATTACTTGAGCATTGGCATCTCTTTTAAGTTCAATAACTACTCTTACTTTATCTGTTCTATCTGATTCGTCTCTTACTTCTGAAATACCATCTATTCTTTTTTCTTTTTGTAATGTTGAAATTGTTTCAATTAATTTTGCTTTATTAACTTGATATGGTAAAGAAGAAACAATAATTCTTTGTCTATTTCCACTCATCTCTTCTATTTCTGTTTCTGCTCTTAATGTAATTTTTCCTTTTCCAGTTGTATATGCTTCTTTAATTCCTTCTTTTCCTAGTATTAATGCGCCTGTTGGGAAGTCTGGTCCCTTTACAATTTGCATTAATTCTTCGTCTGTTACATTATCTTCGTCTATTATTTTAATAATTCCATCTACTACTTCTGTTAAATTGTGTGGTGGAATATTAGTAGCCATTCCTACTGCAATTCCAGAGGAACCATTAATTAATAATGCTGGTATTTGCGCTGGTAAAACAGTTGGTTCTTGAAGTCTATCATCATAGTTTGGCATAAAATTAACTGTATTTTTTTCTATATCTGCTAACATATAGTTAGAAATTTTAGCCATTCTTGCTTCTGTATACCTCATAGCTGCTGCGCCATCGCCATCTATTGAACCGAAATTTCCGTGACCATCAATTAACATATATCTCATAGAAAATTCTTGTGCCATTCTAACCATTGCATCATATACAGCTGCATCTCCGTGAGGATGATATCTACCCAAAACAGAACCAACAGTATTTGCGCATTTTCTGTATGGCTTATCTGATGTAATACCATCTTCGTGCATAGCATATAAAATTCTCCTATGTACTGGTTTTAGCCCATCTCTTACATCTGGTAATGCACGAGATACTATAACACTCATTGCGTAATCAATATATGCTGTTTTCATTTCTTTTTCAATATCGCGTTCAATTATTTTTTCGCCTTCTATTTCCACTAAAAAAACCTCTTTTCTCGCTATTAATTACTTGTTTTCTTACGGATTTATTATACTAAACCTTGTTAAAATATGCAAGAAAAAAAGATTAAAATTTTCAAATTTTCTTACTTGAAACACACATAAATGCTCATTTTTGAGTTTATTTTAAAATTTGAGCTAGTTCTTCCTCTTCCTTAGATAAAACATAATTTTCTCCCTTGTTTTTAATAAGGTTATGAATATTTTCTATTTTCTTTGCTTCTGAAATTGTGCTATCTAATGCCACCATAGTTTGCATTTGCTTTTTTATTTTTCCATATTCCTTTTCCATTCCATCAATATCTTTTAAATTATAGTAATTATTCCAATTTGATATATATTTGCTTACTTTTTCTACAGAGTCCATTTCTTTAAGAAATGTATCTTCTATATTAGCTGTAACCGTATCTAATAAAGCATTTTTTCCTTTTTTGATTAGTCTAGATGTTCCTGTTGAAATTAATTTGTTTTTGGATGCAGACTCTACTACATTATCTATTGTTTCGGATACTCCGTCAATAATTCCGCCCTTTTTTACAGCACTGTATGCTTGTGATAGATTATCAAATTTCCCTGTTATTATTCCAAGTGCACTCTTCCCTAAGTCAATAGCAGATTTTACTGCCACATCAATTCCTTCTTTTAAACCGTTTTTTAACAATACATCTTTTACATCTATTACTTGATCTTCTATCATATCTGGCAATACAGCTCTTAAACCAACATCGATTGCAGTATTAATTGTCTTTCCAAGAGTAGATTCTAAAAAGTTGTTTTGCTTTTCTACGGTTACGTCTTTTTCTACTAATAAATCAACCTTGCTATTATTACCAAAAATATTTTTATTTTCTAAATTTTGAGTTGCTAATTCTAATTCCATAATTAATCCTCCTTTTATATTTTTTTTATTATATTAATAATTTTTCGTTTAATTTTTGCGTCTAAATAATTAATATTAAAATTATGATTTATCATTAAATTGTAGCTTTTGCTATATTCTAATTTTTCTAAAATTGTCGCATTATTTTTGAAAAGATTTTTTATTATATCCTCACTAATTGCATTTTCATTATAATAATTTAATATAATTTTTATGTTTTTATTAGAGAGATTTATGTTTTTAATTTTATTAATTTCTAAAATATTAGGATTTATAATGAGTAAATTTTCATTAATAATTTCATTATATAATTTTAAACTTCCAATATTTTGTGTATCTATTAAAATATAATTAAAAGTATCCTTTATTTTTTTTATTTCATTGATAATTTTAGTTTGATTTTTTTTATGATTTTCTACTAAATTTTTTATACTGAAAATGAATAAATTATTTTTAATTTGAATTATTAATTCCTCTTTTTTTATATTTTTTTTATAAATATTTAATAAAGAATTATTTTTTATATTATCTTCTACAATTAGAACTTTTTTATTTTTTGATAAATATTCTCCTAAAATTGCTGTTGTTACTGTTTTTCCGCTCCCTTCATTTCCTATAACTGCTATTATTTTATTTCTTGAAAAAATAGTATCTATTATTTTCTGCGCTGTTAAATTTTCTAAATAAAGGTATTTAATTTTATTTTCTATTAAATATTTTTCTTTTAAATTTTCTTTTTTATTTAATATAATTAATATTATTATTTTTGAATTTTTATTTTTTATTTGTTGAATTAATTTTTCAATTTTAATTTGTCCATAAATACCTTCATAAATTATAATTGCTTGAACATTTTGTTGCTTTTCTAAAATCTCCAATATTCCTTCTCTATAAGGAATATCTCTTGATACAATATTTATTTCTTTTTGTTTTTTTAATTCTTCGTTTATTGTTTCATTATTTAATGCCGTTATAATATTCATTTTTATTTTTCTCCTATTATTATTTTCTTTTCAAAATCGGCAGCTTCTATTTGCGCCAAAATATGATTTTCTCCAACATACATTAAACATTCTCCTTTTTTTAAAGATTTTATTTCTATTTTCTCTTTTTCTGTTAGATTGCTATATTCTGATAATGTTTTAATATTTTCTTCTTCTAAAGAAAAAAATAATTTTATAGCAGAATTATTAATAATGCTTTTTCCATAGATTCCTCCCTCTAGGCTAAATAAATCTGAAACATCCTGTGTAATGGCAACACTACTTCCACCATATTTTCTAATTGTTTTAAATATTTTGTAAATAAAGCTTGCCACCTCTTTGTTGGATGTAACACCTATTAATCTCCAAATTTCATCTAAATAAATAGATTTTCTTTTACTTCTATCTTTTTTTATTTTGTCCCAGAAAAAATCTACAAAAATAAATAGTCCATATTTTAAATTTTCTTCTCCTAATTCATAAATATCTGCTACAATTAATTCGCTGTTTAATTCCACGTTGGTTTGATGGTTGAAGAAGCTTAAAGATCCTTTTACAAATGGCATTAATTTTGTTTTAAATATTTTAGTTTTTTCATCTGATTCAAGAATTTTATATAAATCCATCAAAATTGGCATATCTTCATTTTCTTTAAATATCTTTTTATTGTTTTTTATTTTATACAAACTTTGGTCGTCAAAAGTTATATTTTTTTTTCTATAACATTCAATTATTTTTTCTTCTAATAAGGCTTTATCTTCTTCGTTTAGTTCCCCAAAAATTAAATTAAAAAATCCAATTAATTTTGTAATTTTTGTTGCTAAATATCCCTTATTATCTTCCTCTATGCTTTCTTTTCTAATATCCATAATATTAACAAAGCAATTTGATGTTGGTCCAATTTTAATTAATGTTCCTTTTAATTCATTGCATAAATTAATATATTCCCTTTCTGGATCTATAACATATTGTTCTATTCCAAGTAATCTACTTCGCAGAATTAATAACTTTGTAAAAAATGATTTCCCTGCTCCACTTGTTCCAAAAATGCAAAGATTAGCATTTTTATATTTTTCGCTATCATATCTATCGATAAAGATAAGAGATTGATTATAAATATTTGTTCCTATGTATAAACCTTCCTTGTCTAAAACAGATGACGATATAAATGGATAAGTAGAAACAAGTCCTGAAGTTAATATGTTTCTTTTAGATACGTTTTTTATATCTATATTATTTTCCATTATTGGAATACAAGATAAAAAGGTTTGTTCTTGCCTAAAATATGCTCTTTTGCTTTGCAATCCGCTTGCTTGCAAAATATTTTCTAGTTTATCTAATTGATTTTCTAATTCTTCAATACTTTTTGCAAATACTGTTATATAAATATATAAAAAATACAAATTCTCGTTTTCTATTTGCATTTGTCTCCTTATATATTTTGCATCGTTATATGAAAATGCTGCCAAATCTATATCTTGATTATTTTTGTTTTTTTCATTTAATTCAACATTAACATTTCCAATATGATATGTGAGTTCTTTAATTGTTTTTTGAGTGTCTTTTTTTTCGTAAAAAATAGAAATATTCAAATTTAAGTTTGAATTTATTAAATTTTTTAATATTAGTTCCTCATATTCCCTATTGTAGTTATATAAAATTATTCCTGAATAATAGGTTTCATCTATTTCTAAATATTTGGGATTGTTTAAATTTATATAAGTGGGACAAATTTTATCAATTGGAGTAATTGCTCCTTCATATATTTCCCAAGGATTTTCTTGTTTTTTTCTTTTCATTTTTCCTCCTTTATGTTTTAGTATTTAAAAAAGAACTAATTATTTTCTTTATTTCTTCTTGTTCTTTTATTTCGTAAACAATATTTCCGCACCTAGATAAAGAATCTTTTATTTTAAAATATTTTTCTTTTAATTCTTGTTTTATGTTTTCTTCTTGATTTTCTGGGGATTTTGTTGAATTTATAAGAATATAAAAATTTTTAGAAGATGAAAGTTTTTCTTTGTTTTTCTGTTTGATAAACGAAATATATAAATTAGAAAAATTTACAATATGATTATTTTGTTTTTGCTTTTCTTTTTCTTTCTGTATGTTTATTTTTTCTATGTTTTCTGAAATGTCTTCTTTGTTACTTTGAATAATAATTTGAATTTCAAAATTGCAATTTTTTAAAAATGCTTTATAAGAATTTAAAATTGTTTTCTTTTCAAACTCCGATTTTAAATCATAATTAATGGGGACTATTTTTAAAATTTTTACTAATTTTCCATTTTTTAATTTTAACAGCCCATCACTATAAAACTCCCTAATAGGCAGCCATTCTTGAACACTATTAATTTTTTTCTTAATAAATATCACTTCCTTTTTTAAAAATTTTTTTTGGAAAATTTTGAGAAAAAATTAATTTGAAAATAAAAATTGTTTAACTTAAAAATTGTTAAGAAATAATATTGATTTTATTATATCTTATTTTTTGGGTTTGTCAATTGTTTTTTTGTTACAAAAATCGACAAATTTCTTTGTATATTTTTTTCTTTTTTGTTTATACTAAAATTATAAGGTTAATATTAGTTAAACCAAGAGAAATATTAGGTTTTTACTTAATATTTTTCGGACGAAGATGCATATAGGCTATTTTTTGTGGTTTATATGCGTCGGTTGTGCGAGTATATTGTGTGTATGTAAGCTGATTTTAATTGGTTAAATTATATGCAATATATTCAAGTTAAGAGTATATTTATATTGGTTAGTGGTAAATTGTATTCCCTTTGGGAAGAAGTTTGCTGTTAATGATATACTTTACTCGAGTAATGGATGAATATAAGTTGTGTAATGCTTATTTAAACAGCAATGTTTATTAGGTATGTAATGATTTATATTTGTTTGAACTACGATTAATATTAGCTTTATCGATAAGAAAAGGCGAAGATTGAATCTTCGCTTTTTCTTATTTTTATTTTTAAATGTCTAGATTTTTTACATATTTTGCATTTTCTGTAATGAAGTCTCTTCTTGGTTCTACATCGTCTCCCATTAACAATGTAAAAATTTCATCTGCTTTCATTGCATCTTCCATAGTTACTTTAATAAGAATTCTTTTTGATGGATCCATTGTTGTTTCCCATAATTGTTCTGGATTCATTTCTCCAAGACCTTTATACCTTTGAAGAGCTAATTGATCTCTAGGAATTCCCGCTTGCTCTAGGTCTTTATAAGATTTAGCTAAATCTTCATCTGTGTAACAATATACGTCTTCCATTCCCTTTTTAGATAATTTATATAATGGTGGTTGTGCTAAAAATACGTTTCCGTTTTCTATTAATGGTCTCATATATCTGAAGAAAAATGTTAATAATAATGTTCTAATATGTGCTCCATCAACATCGGCATCTGCCATAATAATTACTTTTCCATATCTTATTTTTGTTATATCAAAATCTGCTCCAATTCCTGCACCAACAGCTAAGATTACAGGTTGCAATTTATCGTTATTATATATTTTATCTGCTCTTGATTTTTCAACGTTTAGCATTTTTCCCCATAAAGGTAAAATTGCTTGAAATTTTCTATCTCTTCCTTGTTTTGCACTTCCTCCAGCAGAATCTCCCTCAACTATATAAATTTCACATTCTTCAGCATTTTTGCTAGAACAATCTGCTAGTTTTCCTGGTAAAGTAGATCCTTCTAATGCAGATTTTTTTCTAACTAATTCTCTTGCCTTTCTTGCTGCTTCTCTTGCTCTAGATGCGCTAATACATTTTTCTAATATTGCCTTAGCAACAGATGGATTTTCTTCTAAGAATGTAGATAATGCATCATTTACCATTGTTTGAACAACACCTGTAACTTCACTATTTCCTAATTTTGTTTTTGTTTGTCCTTCAAATTGAGGTTCTTTTACTTTTACAGAAACAACAGCTGTTATTCCCTCTCTAATGTCTTCTCCTTGTAAGTTTTCATCTTTTTCTTTTAAAATATTATGACTTCTTGCATAATCGTTAAATACTTTAGTTAATGCTCTTTTAAATCCTTCTAGATGTGTTCCTCCTTCTATTGTATTAATATTATTAACGAAGGTATATATATTTTCATTATATGCTGTTGTATATTGTATAGCAATTTCTACTGGTATTTCCCCATTTATTTTTTCAATATAAATTGGTAATTCGTGTAATTTTTCTTTATTTTTATTTAAAAATTCTACAAAAGATTTTAATCCTCCTTCATAGCAAAACTCTGCTTTTTGAGGATTTTCTCCTCTTAAATCTTCTATTGATATTCTTAATCCTTTTGTTAAGAAGGCCATTTCTCTAAATCTTTTTTCTAATACTTCATATTCATATTCTAGTGTTTCAAAAATAGTATTATCTGCTAAGAATCTTACCTTTGTTCCTGTTTTGTTTGAATCTCCTATACGTGTTAATGGTTTTACAGTTTTTCCTCTTTCAAATTTCATTTGAAAAATTCCACCATCTCTTTGAATTGTAACTTCTGTCCACTCAGAAAGAGCATTTACAACAGAAGCACCTACTCCGTGAAGACCTCCAGAAACTTTATAACCACTATCTCCTCCAAATTTTCCTCCTGCGTGAAGTACAGTATAAACTGTTTCTGCTGCAGAAATTCCGGTTTTTTTATGTTTTTCTACTGGTATTCCTCTTCCATCATCTTCTACAGAAATTATATTTCCTGGTTCAATTTTTACTTCAATATTTTTGCAATATCCTGCTAATGCTTCATCAACACAGTTATCTACAATTTCATAAACAAGGTGATGTAATCCTCTTACAGATACGCTACCAATATACATTCCAGGTCTTTTTCTTACGGCTTCTAAACCTTCCAAAACCTGAATTTGATCTGCACCATATTCGTGCTCATATTTTTCCATTATAAATACCTTCCCTTTCACTCTTTTGGATTTTTATTATATATTTTCTTTAATATCTTTTTCCCTTTGTTTCATCCTTATTATACCTTTATTTTATAAAAAAAATCAAGCAGTTATTTTAAAAACTTTTCCTTCTTTTATTTCAAATTTATCTATTTCAACATTTTCAATATTAATATCATCTGTACAAGTAATAATAATTTGTGTGTTATTAATGTATTTTAATAAATTTTTTCTTCTTTGGCTATCTAATTCAGACATAAAATCATCTAATAAAAGAATTGGATATTCTCCTATCTCATCTTTAATTACTTCTAGTTCTGAAAGTTTCAAAGATAAAATGCTTGTCCTTTGTTGCCCCTGAGACCCATAGATATCTATTTTTTTTCCATTTATAAAAAAATAAATATCATCTCTATGTATACCACAAGATGTGTAGCCTCTTACAATATCTTGTTCCCTATTTTCTTTTAATATTGTTTTATATTTTTCTTTTTCTGAACAATCAGAAATATATGCAAGTTTTATTGTTTCTTTTTCTTTTGTTACTTCACTATGAATTTTCCCTATTTTTTCTTTTATTTTATTAATAAATTCTTCTCTATATTTATGAATTATTACTGCACTATCTGCTAATTTTTCATCATAAATATCTAACAATGCATCATTTTTATTTTCTATTGTAATATTTTTTAAATAGCTATTTCTTTGTTCTAATGTTTTTAAATATAAATTATATGTATAAATATAATTTGGTCTTACTTGACTTATTAACATATTTAAAAATCTTCTTCTATTTGATGGTCCATCTTTTATAATATTAATATCTTCTGGAGAAAAAAGAACAATATTTATTTTTCCTAGTAATTCACTCATTTTGTTTATTTTTACTCCATTTATTTTTATTTCTTTTTTTTCTCCAATATAATATTCAATATTTCCTGTTCTATCTTTTCTTTGATATTGTATTTCAACTTGTGACTCTTTTTCATTAAAAAGAATTAGTTCCTTTTCTCTTCTTGCTCTAAAAGATTTTCCCATACTGCATAGAAAAATACTTTCTATAATATTTGTTTTTCCTTGTGCATTATTTCCGAAAAATAGATTAATTCCACTGGTTAATTCTATTTCTTGTTCTTTATAATTTCTAAAATTCTTTAATTTGATTTTATTAATATACATATTAATCCTTCATTCTAATTGGTAAAATCATATAAGTATAATCTTCATTTTCAATTGGTCTTATTACAGAAGGAGATACGCTTGTTCCAAAATCAATATATATTTCTTCATCATCTATTACTTTTAATGCATCTAAAAAATATTTTGGATTAAATCCTGCTTCTAATTCTTTTCCTTGTGTTTCTAAATAAATTTCTTCTTTTGCATCACCTGTTTGATTTGTACATAAAATTGTTATTTTTCCAACGTCTATTTTTACTTTTACAGGATATTTCTTTTCTTTTTCTGCAACAGATGCAGAAATAAGACTAATTCTTTCAAAACACTCTTGTAAATCTTTTCTATTTACTCTTATTCTTGTTTCCCAATTTCTTGGAATGACACTATAATAATTTAAAAATTCTCCATCTAATAATCTTGTAACAATTTTACAGTTTTCCATTTGGAATAATGCCTGATTTTTAGAAACACCAATTTTTATTTTTTCAAAAGAATCTGTAATAATTTTATTTACCTCATTTAATGTTTTTCCCGGAATAACTGCTTTAAAATCATTGTTATTTTTTTCTAAATAATTGCTTGCCCACGCCAATCTAAATCCGTCAACAGCAACAACATTTATTTTATTGTCTAAAATTTCAAATAAACATCCTGTAAATACAGGTCTATTTTCTTCCATACTAACTGCAAAAATTGTTTTTCTTATCATACTTTTTAATATTTTTTGATCCATTTCTACAGAATTTTCTATATTAATTTTAGGAAGCTCTGGAAATTCCTCTGGATTCATTGTTGCAAGTTTATATAATGATCCTTCACATTCAATTTCTAATAAATTATTATCATTTAATGTAATGCTAATTTCTGTATCTGGTAATTTTCTAATAATTTCACTGAACATAACTGCATTAACAACTGTACTTCCCTGTTCTTCTACAGTACTTTCTATAATATATTCTATTCCTATTTCCAAATCATAAGTTGTTAATTTTATTTCATTATCATTTGTTTGAATAAGTATTCCTTCTAAAATAGGCATTGTTGTTTTAGAAGCTACTCCTTTAACTACGGAATTAATTGCTTTTAGCAACTTTTCCCTTTCGCAAATAATTTTCATAGATGAAACATCTCCTTTATTATAAAATAATATTTTAGTATTATTCGTATTAGGTACAGTGGAAAATGTGTAAAATTTCTTTTTTGCTCTATTTCCCTAATAAAATTTGTGTTTATAATTATGTGAAAAAGTTGGAATATAATTCACATATAAAATTTTCTTTTGTGTAAATTATGGTTATTAACAAAAAATTAACATTAAATTCACAAAGCAATGTGTATATCTAATCTATCTCTTCCGTAAGAAGAAAAGAAAAATTTTTTTCAAACGTATTTTTCGGCAAACAATTTTTTTAAAAAATCATTTTTTTATTATATATATAAATCATTCATTTTTTAATATGATGTTTTTAACACTATCCACAATTGTTTTTGTATTTTCTTTATTTTTTATTTCTGTTTCTATTTTAGAACAAGCGTGCATTACTGTGGTATGATCTCTTTTTCCAAAGCTTTCTCCTATTTTTGTATATGGCATATTTGCAATATCTCTACATAAATACATAGCAATTTGTCTTGGATAAGCAATTTCATTTGATCTTTTTGAGCTTTTAATATCTTTTTGAGGAATATTAAAATATTTTGAAACAACATCTTGAATATATTCTGCAGAAATAACCTTTTCTTTTTTAGAAATAACTTCATCAATACATTTTTCAGCAAATTCTATTGAAATTGGACTATGTGTTAAAGAGGCATTTGCTAATATTTTTGTTAATGTTCCTTCTAATTCTCTAATATTAGAATCTACTTTTATAGCAATATTAGATAAAATATTATCATCAATTACAATATTTTCTAATTGTACCTTTTTTCGTAATATTGCTAAACGTGTTTCATAATCTGCGTTAGAAATGTCTGCAAGTAATCCCCATTCAAATCTTGATTTTAATCTATCTTCTAGGTTATCAATATCTTTTGGTGGTTTATCACTAGAAAGAATGATTTGACATCCATTATCGTGAAGAGTATTAAATGTATGGAAAAATTCTTCTTGTACCCTTTCTTTTCCAGCGATAAATTGAATATCGTCAATTAAAAGAACATCGATATTTCTATATTTATTTCTAAATTGCTCTGTTTTGTTGTCTTTTATACAATTAATAAATTCATTTGTAAATTGTTCAGAAGTTACATATATAATTTTTTTATTTGAAAATCTTTTTATAATTTCATTTCCTATAGCGTGCATTAAGTGAGTTTTTCCCAAACCAACACCACCATATAAGAAAAGAGGATTATAAGATGTTGCAGGTGCTTCTGCAACAGCAAGGGCAGCAGCTTGTGCAAAACGATTATTATTTCCTACAACATAAGTATCAAAGGTATATTTTGGATTTAAACCAAAAGAATTTGCTTTTTGTTTAGAAGGAATATTTTCTAAATCTTCTGCACTATCTGCACAATAGGTTTCAATAATATAATTTTTATTGGTTAAATATTGAATAGTATTTGAAATTAAATCAATATATTTTTTTTCTATAACATCTTTTTGAAATTGAGATGTGACAAGTAAAACAATTTTATCATCAGTTATTTCTTTTAATTCTAAAGGATTAATCCAAGTTGTAAATGAAATACTACTTACTTCTTCTTTTAATAGTTCTTTTGCGTTGTTTAAAAGCTCCAAATCTTCTCTTTTCATTGCTTGTCTCCTTTTTTAGTTATCCACAATTTATCCACTAAAAGTGGATAACAGCGAAAAAAATCATATTTTTTATGTGTGTTATATCATATCAAAAATAGTAAAAAAAAGTCAATAAAAATGTGGAAAAAAATAAAAAAAGTGTGGATAATTTTTTTTATTGCTTTATTTCCGTAAGTTGAAAGAAAAGACTTGACAGATAATGCTAATTATTGTATAATAAAAAATACTTGTTGAAATAAAAAAATACCCAAGAATAGGGTTTTGATAAAAATAATGGAGGGAGATACAATGAAAAGAACATTTCAACCAAAAAAAAGACAAAATAGCAAAGAACACGGATTCTTTAAAAGAATGGAAACAAGAGCAGGCAGAAATGTATTAAAAGCAAGACGCGCAAAAGGAAGAAAAAAATTAACAGCATAAGAAAAAGGACCGCAAGACAATAAGTGGTCCTTTTTAAAAAAGAAAATTCCTACACAGATAAAACAGAGGTATAAATAAAGAATGAAAAGAACAATAAAACTGAAAAAGAATTTTGAGTTTCAAAATGCTTTTAAAAGAGGAAAATTTGTGGGTGGCAATTTTTTAGATTGTTTTTATTTAAAAAATAATAAAAACATTAATTATATAGGTATTGCAATTAGTTCTAAATTATGTAATGCTGTGAAAAGAAATAGAATAAAAAGAATCATAAGAGAAGCATACCAAAGGCTAGAAAACAGCATACAGCAGGGAACTACTTTTGTTTTTTTATGGAAAAAGAAAAAAGACATAGCTGAATGTACATTTCAAAATGTTAAAGATGATATGATGATGATATTTAAGAAAATAGGTATTTATATAAATGAAAAAGATAATGATTAAAATTATAAAATTTTATAAAAGACACATATCTATTTTTTTTGAGAAAAATGGGGTAAAATGCAAGTTTTATCCAACTTGTTCAGACTATTCTATACAAGCAATAGAAAAATACGGCTTTTTTAAAGGAACATATTTATCAATTAAAAGAATTATAAGATGTAATCCTTTTTCAAAAGGAGGATATGATCCTTTAAAATAATAGGGAGGAAGAAAGATGCTTAATTTCATTGCAAATATATTTGGTTATTTATTAAATTTTTTATATAATTTATTAAATAATTATGGATTAGCAATTATTATTTTTTCAATAATAATAAAAATATTATTATTACCACTTACAATTAAACAACAAAAAACAATGAAAAAAACAGAAAAAATGCAGACAGAATTGAAGTCATTGCAATTTAAGTATAAAAATGATCCAGAAAAATTAAATAAAGAAATGATGGATTTGTACAAGAGAGAAAATATGAGTCCTTTTAGCGGGTGTTTAAGCTCTATTGTACAACTAATTCTTATTTTAGCAGTTTTTTATTTAGTTAGAAGTCCGCTTACATTTATGAAAAAAGTTGATACAAATGTAATTAATGATTATACAAGTAAATTAGAACAAAGGACAAATTATCCAGAAGTTCAAATAATAAAGGAATTTGGAAGTAGTGATGAAGCAATATCATTAAATATGAACTTTTTAGGACTAGATTTAAGTAGTGTTCCAAGTGCTAATTTGAAAGATTTTAAAACATTAATTATTCCTTTGTTATATGTAATATCATCTATAATTTCTGTAAGATTAACGATGAATTTACAAACAAAGAAAGCATCTAAAGAAGAAATACAAACTGAAAATAAAGAAGAGACAGAAATGGATATGTTACAAAGTACAAATAAATCTATGTCTTATATGATGCCAATTATGGCGTTTTCAATATCTTTAGTAGCACCATTAGGTTTAGCATTATATTGGTTAATGAGTAATATTTTGATGATTATTGAAAGACTATTTTTAGATAGAATCTTTAAGAAGGAGGAAGAGGCTTAAAGTGGAAGAAAATAAATATGTTTTCGAAGGAAAAACAACAAATGATGCAATTTCCAAAGGATTAGCAGAATTAAAAGTAAGAAGAGAAGATGTAGAAATAAAAGTATTAAAAAATGAAGAAAAAAGAAGCTTTTTTAGTATATTAGATCCAAGAGTTGTTAAGGTAGAAATAATTAAAAAAAATAGAGAAATGCCCGAAACAAGAGAAATAAAAGAAAAGAAAGCAATGGACAGAGAATCCATAGAAAAAGCAAAAGAAAATATTTCTAAATTTTTAACAGAATTTTTAAAGAAATTTTCTAGTGATGATTTAAAATTTAATGTTTCAAATGATGAGTATTATATAAACGTAGAAATTTTAGGAGAAAAAACAAACGCATTAATTGGCTATAGGGGAGAGTGCTTAAATGCATTACAAACACTTTTATCTTCTATTGCAAACAAGGAAGTTGAAGATAAAGTAAGAGTTATTTTAGATATTTCAGGGTATAAAGATAAAAGAAAGAAAGTTTTAGAAGAATTAGCAGATAAAATTTCAAAAACAGTTATTAAGACAGGCAAAAAGGTAACATTAGAACCAATGCCAGCGTATGAAAGAAAAATTATTCACTCAAGATTACAAAACAATAAAAAAGTAACAACTGAAAGTGTTGGCGAAGAGCCATATAGGAAAGTAATTGTAGAACCAAAAAGAAATTAAAAATCAGAGGTCAAAGGTCCGATTTTTATTATAGATTTATTTATAATAATGTAGGAGTTTTGACCTTTTTTATTATTAAAAATAATAGAAAGTAGGAAAAAAATGAGTACAATTGTTGCAATATCAACAGCACCAGGAAATGCAGGAATAGGAATTGTTAGAATGAGTGGGGAAGAAAGTTTTGACATTATTAAAAAAGTATTTGTTCCAACAAAAAACACGCCAATAAAAGGCTATACAATAAAATATGGTAAAATTGTAGATGAAAAAAACGAGATTATAGACGAAGTTTTAGTATCTTTTTTTGTCGCGCCTAAAAGTTATACAGGCGAGAATATGTGTGAAATAAATTCTCACGGTAACAATATAGTGTTAAAGAAAATATTAGAGTTATGCTTAAAAAATGGCGCGAATCTTGCAGAACCAGGGGAATTTACAAAAAGGGCATTTTTAAGCGGAAGAATTGATTTAATGCAAGCAGAAGCTGTAATGGATGTTATTAGTTCTAAAAGTGAATTAGAAAGAAAGGCTGCAGTAAAAGGATTAGAAGGCTTTTTATCTAAAAAAATAAAAGAGATAAAGGTGGACATTTTAGATATTTTATCTGATGTAGATGCTTCAATAGATTACCCAGAATACGATATAGAGGAGAAAACAAACACCCAAATATTAGAGCAAGCAAATATAATATGTAATAAATTACAAGAACTTGAAGATTCTTTTGAAAAAGGAAAAATTCTTAGAGACGGAATAAATGTAGCTATTGTTGGAAAGCCAAATGCAGGAAAATCATCTTTATTGAATAAAATTTTAAAGGAAGAAAGAGCAATTGTTACGGATATAGAAGGTACAACAAGAGACACAATTGAAGAATTTGTAAATATAAAGGGAATTCTTTTTAAATTAATAGATACAGCGGGAATTAGAAAGGCTGATAATGAAATTGAAAAAATAGGAATCCATAAAAGTAAAAAAGCGCTGGATGATTCAGATTTAATTATTGCAATCTTTGATAAAACGAAAAAGCTTAGTGAAGAAGATTTTGAAATATTAGAATCCTTGAAAGAAAAAAATGCAATTATTTTATTAAATAAAAACGATTTAAAAGAAAATAATTTGGAAAGAGAAGTAATAGAAAAATATAATAAGCCAGTGATAGAAACGTCTATTATTTCTGATGAAGGGTTAGAAGAATTATATAACAAAATGGTTGAATTATTTGACGTAAAAGAGATTAAATCTGAAAATTCATCTATTATTACAAATATAAGGCATAAAGAATTAATCAAAAAGGCAAAAGAGAGCATTTTAGGTGCTGTTCAAGCAATAAAAGATAAAATGCCAGTAGATATAACAGCTATTTATTTAAAGGAAGCTATTCAAGAAATGAACAAAATAACAGGAGAAGATGTAACAGAAGATATTATAAATGATATTTTTTCAAAATTCTGCTTAGGAAAGTAGTAAATAAATGGAAGAGAGGATAAAAATGAATTATTTTGCAGGAGAATATGATATAGCAGTTATAGGAGCAGGACACGCTGGTTGTGAAGCAGCACTTGCGTGTAGCAGAATGGGAATGAAAACACTATTGTTTTCTATTAGTTTAGAGGCCATAGCAAATATGCCTTGTAATCCTCATATTGGTGGGTCATCAAAAGGCCATTTAGTGAGGGAAATAGATGCATTAGGTGGACAAATGGGAAAAACAATAGATAAAACATTTATTCAACTTAGAATGTTAAATACGTCAAAAGGACCAGCCGTTTACTCTTTAAGAGCACAGGCAGATAGAAAACGCTATCATATAGAAATGAAGCATACACTTGAAATGCAAGAAAATTTATATGTTAAACAAGCCGAAATAGTTGATATAGGAGTTAAAGATGGAAAGGTTGAAAGCATAACAACCAGTATAGGAGCTACATATAAAGTAAAATGTGTTATTATAGCGACAGGAACATATTTGAAAGGAAAAATTTTTATAGGTGATGTTTCTTATGAAAGTGGCCCAGATGGTGTATCTGCGGCAAATAAGCTATCTGAATGCTTAAAGAAATTAGGAATAACGTTATTAAGATTTAAAACAGGAACACCTGCGAGAATTAATAAAAAATCAATTGATTTTTCAAAAATGGAAATACAAGAGGGGGATAAGGAAATTGAAATGTTTTCTTTTGAAGATGAGGCAATAAAACAAGAGCAAGTTCCTTGTTATTTGACTTATACAACGGAAGAAACACACCGTATTATTCGAGAAAATTTGCATCGCTCACCATTATATTCTGGAAATATAGAGGGGACAGGACCAAGATATTGCCCATCTA
This sequence comes from uncultured Clostridia bacterium, assembly GCA_947594065.1. Classification (GTDB taxonomy): domain Bacteria; phylum Bacillota; class Clostridia; order TANB77; family CAG-508; genus HGM13634. The sequence goes on along the minus strand of CANQDX010000005.1, from coordinate 32,732 downwards.
TTGAAGATAAAGTAGTTAGATTTAGTGATAAGCCAAGACATCAGGTATTCGTTGAACCAGTAGGAAAAGACACAGAAGAAATGTATATACAAGGAATGAGTTCTTCTTTGCCAGAAGATGTTCAAATTGCAATGTATAGAACAATACCAGGACTTGAACACGCTGAATTTACAAGACCTGCTTATGCCATAGAATATGATTGTATTGATCCATCAGAATTAAAACTTTCTCTTGAACTAAAAGGCATAGAAGGTATGTTTTTTGCAGGTCAAACAAACGGCACTTCTGGCTATGAAGAAGCTGCAGCACAGGGGTTAATTGCAGGAATTAATGCAACACAAAAAATAAAGGGAAAAGAACCTCTTATATTAGATAGGTCAGAAGCATATATTGGTGTTTTAATAGATGATATTGTTACAAAAGGAACTCTGGAACCTTACAGAATGATGACATCTAGAGCAGAATACAGATTATTATTAAGACAGGATAATGCAGACTTAAGATTAACTCAAAAGGGTTATGAAATAGGTTTAATATCAGAAGAAAGATATAAAAAGTTTAAACAAAAGAAAGAAAATATAGAAAAAGAAATAGAAAGGTTAAAAAACACTACTATAAAGCCATCTGAAAAGGTAAATAAATTTTTGCAAAAGAATGAATCTTCAACAATAACTACAGGTGTTAAAATTGCTGAATTATTAAAGAGAACAGAACTAAATTATGAAATGCTATCAGAAATTGATAAAGAAAGGCCAATTTTAACAAAACAAGAAAAAGAAGAAGTAGAAATTCAAGTAAAATATGAAGGTTATATTAAACTACAAAACAGTCAAGTAGAAAAATTCAAAAAATTAGAAAGAAAAAAATTAAGAGAAGATATTAATTATTCAGAATTAAATGGTTTAAGCCTAGAAGCAAGACAAAAATTAGATAAAGTAAAACCAACATCAATAGGGCAAGCATCAAGGATTTCGGGAATATCACCATCTGACATATCTGTTTTACTAATTTATTTGGAACAAGAAAAGAGGAAAAAATAAAAATGTTACAATCGCTATTGCCTTTGAGATTTCCTCCTTTCAGTTGGAAACTCAAATCGGTGAGAAGAAAAGTTGGCATAGCCACTTTTCTTGTGAAACATTTCCTAAAATGTATAGAAAAGAAAGGGCTGGGAGAAAAATGGAAGAAAAACTTTTTAAAGAAATATTAAAAGAAAGAGCACAGAGTATTAATATTTTTTTAAATGAAGAAGAATTGAATCAATTTTATCAATATAAAGATTTAGTTTTGGAATGGAATGAAAAAATTAATTTAACTGCAATAACAGACGAAAGAGAATTTATTATAAAACATTTTATTGATTCTCTTACAATAAAGCCTTATATCGAGGACAGTAAGACTATTATTGATATTGGGACAGGAGCAGGATTTCCTGGTATTCCAATTAAAATAGTAAATCCAAATAATGAAGTTGTTTTGTTTGATTCACTAAATAAAAGACTTATGGTTTTAGAAGATATTGTTGGAAAACTAAAATTAAGTAAAGTTCAACTAGTACACGGAAGGGCAGAAGAAACATTTAAAAATGTGCAATATAGGGAAAAGTATGATATTGCAGTATCAAGAGCTGTAGCTAGTTTGAATGTTTTAGCCGAATTAACATTACCTTCTGTGAAAGTAGGAGGGATGTGTATTTGTATGAAGGGTAATAATGCGGAAGAGGAAATAAAAGAAGCTGAAAATGCAATACGAGTATTAGGTGGGAAGATTGAAAAAGTTGATAAGTTTATTCTACCAGAATTAAATTTAGAAAGAAATATTATTGTAATAAGAAAGATAAAACAAACTCCAAAGCAATATCCAAGAAAGCCTGGCACACCACAAAAATCCCCAATTTTATAAAGAATAAAAGAGTGACTTATTAAAATTTCCATTATAATGCTATATATAACTTTTTTGAAAAATTGTAATACAATGCAAAATTTGCGTTCGACGCTCGGGGCGAGCTAAACTTCGCACAATTTCTAAAACTTATTTTTGGCACCCTTCCGATTAATCGAACCCTTTCCAAAAATAAGTTTAAGAAATTCTAGCTTGTTTACTCTACATTCGCGTCTTACTTAAATTTTCATTGTATTAATTTTTCTAAAATAAGTAGAGTAGCGCGAGGTGATTTCAATTAAAATTTTCGAGCAAGTTATGGGTGGGGACCGACAAATTATAGGCTGTTAGCAGAAACGAACTCTCGCGTGAGGTTTCTGCGCTACAGACTATTATGCAGTTGGGGCGTTGCGATGAAAATTTTAATAAATCACCGGGAGCGAAATTAAAAATTTATAAAATAGAAAGTTTAATAAATCACCGGAAGCGGACAAAGAGTTTGTTGTGAAACAAAAAATAAAATCAAAAAACACATTGACATATTAAAAATAATTTTATATTATTAATATGTCATTCTTTATAAAATAAAGATAACTTTGTTCATAGGAGGAATAAAATTGGGAAAAGTAATATCAGTTGCAAATCAAAAGGGCGGAGTTGGAAAGACTACAACAGCAATCAATTTAAGTACAGTTTTAGCAAAGAAAAACAAAAGAACATTACTAATAGACACAGATCCCCAAGGAAATGCTACAAGTGGAGTAGGAGCAAAGAAAGAACTAGAAAAATCCATTTATAATGTATTAATTGAAGATATGGCAATGGAAGAGGCTATTGTAAAAACGGATGTAAAAAATTTAAGTTTGTGTCCTTCAAATATCAATTTAGCTGGGGCAGAAGTAGAGCTTGTTTCAATGATGTCTAGAGAAATGAGATTAAAAGAAAAGCTAGATGAAATAAAAGATAATTATGATTATATTATTATTGATTGTCCTCCTTCATTAGGATTAATTACTTTAAATGCTTTTACAGCATCTGACAGCGTATTAATTCCTGTGCAATGCGAATATTATGCATTAGAAGGACTAGGACAGCTTTTAAACACTATTAAATTAGTAAAAAAACATTTAAATAAAGATTTGGAGATTGAAGGAGCATTACTTACTATGTTTGACACGAGGACAAACCTTTCAAAACAAGTTGTAGATGAAGTAAAGGGATATTTTGGAGATAAGGTGTATAAAACGGTTATTCCGAGAAACGTAAAATTAAGCGAAGCACCAAGTTATGGAATGCCAATTACAATTTATGATTCTCATTCAAAAGGCGCAAAGTGTTACGATAAACTGGGAAGAGAATTAATTAAAAATAATGATGAGCAAAAAGCTAAACATATGAAATAATAAAGGGGGAAAATATAAATGGCGAAAAAAACAGGTCTTGGAAAAGGATTAAATGCACTATTTTCTGAAACAATTGATAAAGAAGAGGTAGAGGAAGTAGAAGCAAAAAAAATAGATGGTGAAGTTATTCAAACTTTGAAAATAACAGAGGTTGAGCCAAATAGAAATCAACCAAGAAAAAGATTTGATGAGGAAGCATTAGAAGAATTAGCAGAGTCTATTAAGAAATATGGACTAATACAACCTATTATTGTTACAAAACAAGAGGGGTATTATCAAATTGTGGCAGGAGAAAGAAGATGGAGAGCATCTAAAAAAGCTGGCTTAACTACAATTAAAGCAATTGTAAGAGAAGATAACGAAAGAGAAAATAAAGAAATATCATTGATTGAAAATATACAAAGAGAAGACTTAAATGCAGTAGAAAAAGCAATGGGAATTAAGTTGTTGATGGAGGAATATCATTTAACTCAACAGGAAGTTGCAGATACAATAGGCAAGAGTAGAAGTGGTGTTGCAAATACGTTAAGAATTTTAAATTTAGATGAAAGAGTATTAGAATTAGCAAAACAGGGTAAATTAACAGAAGGACATTGCAGAGCATTACTTGCTTATGAAGACAAAGATAAACAATTTTCAGAAGCAATGAAATTAATAGAGTCTGGAAGAAGCGTAAGAGACATAGAAAGAAAAACACAAAGAAGCAAAGCTAAAAAAATAGATCAAAGATATGTAGCAATATGTAATGATGTGGAAGATACCTTCCAAAGTTTCTTTGGAACAAAAGTAAAGGTCGATGCAGGAAAAAGAAGCGGAAAAATTATTATACAATATAGTACAAATGATGATTTAGCAAGAATTTTAGAGCTTATAAAGTAAAATTGAAAAGATTTCTATTGACAATATATGTTTTTTTGTGCTATGATATATATTGTCACTGATTTGGAGAGGTGGTCGAGTTGGTTTATGGCACCAGTCTTGAAAATTGGCGTAGGTTTGTAGCCTACCGTGGGTTCGAATCCCACCCTCTCCGCCAGTTATATTAAAGTGAGTAATAATAGGTGTACCTAAATCATTATTCACTTTTATGTTATAAAAATGGAGCAGTACCCAAGTGGTTGAAGGGGGCAGTTTGCTAAACTGCTAGGGTTCGTAAGGGCCGCGGAGGTTCAAATCCTCTCTGTTCCGCCAAAAGAGCTTGTTAAAATTTGACAAGTTCTTTTTTGTATTTATTTACATTTTACGCATACAATGATATAATAAAAATGCTTTTAAAGCCAAGTTAAAGGAGATAGATTATGTATAGAAAGACTTATGTAGAAGTAAATATAGATAATTTGAAAAATAATGTTAAAAATATTGTAAATTATTATAATAATTATCAATATTATTTTGGAGTTGTAAAAGGAAATTGCTATGGACACGGAACTACATACTTAATTAATGAGTTAATAGATAGTGGAATTAATTATTTAGCAGTTTCTTCATTAGAAGAAGCACTTGAAGCAAGACAAATTAATAAAAAGATTCCTATATTATGCTTAGAACCAATAAGAGTAGAATATATGGAAATTTGCATAAAAAACAATATAACAATTACAGTTCACGATTATGATTATGCAAAGGAATTATTAGAAAAAAAATTAAGTTCAAAGTTAAAGATTCACTTAAAAATAGATTCAGGGATGAATAGACTAGGTTTTAAGTCAAACAAACAATTAGATGAAATTTATAAACAGTTAAAAGAAAAAGAAAATATAGAAATTGAAGGAATTTTTACGCATTTTGCAACTCTTGGAATTAATGATAAAGAATGGGATAATCAACTAGAGAATTTTAAAGAAATAACAAGAAATATAGATTTAAAAGAAATACCAATTGTGCATTTATACAAAAGTGCAGCATTTATTAATCATCCAAAGTTAGATTTTTGTAATGGCATAAGGCTTGGAATTGCAATGTATGGCTATTATACAAATCCAGTAATAAACAAAAAAGGAATAAAAAATAAATTAAGAGAAATAAAAAGAAAAATATATAAAAAGAAAAATAAAGTTAGTAAAACATCTACTGAGTTGCCATTTGAATTAAAACCAGCTTTTAAAATGTATAGTGAAATTATTCAAGTAAAAGAAATAAAAAAAGGTGAATTTGTAGGATATGGAGCAGGTTATAGAGCAAAAGAAAATGAAATAATCGGTATTATGCCAGTTGGTTATGACGATGGTATTTTTAGAAAAAGTAAAGGAAGAAATGTAGAAATAAACAACAAAATATATTCACTAATAGGCGATATAGGTATGGGAATGTGCGCTGTAAAAATAGATGATACTGTTAAAATGTATGATAAGGTAACATTAATGGGGGATAAAATACCAATAAAAGAAGTAGCAATTCATAATGAAACATCTATTTATGAAATTTTGTGTAATATTGGGAAAAATGTTCCAAGAGCTTATGTAAAAGATAATGAATTAATAGCAATTGAAGAAGGAAAATAAAATATGAATAATGATATTTTAGAAGGGAAAAATTAAAATGAAAGAAAAAATAAAAATTTTAATTATTGGAACAGATATAAATGCTTATTATATGTCTAGGTGCTACCACGAATTAACAGGAGAAAAAGCAGACGTAATTGGAAATAGGGCAATACCATATACAACAATATCTAATTCAATTATTATTTCAAATTTTAATGAAAAAGATATTTTTAAAAAATCATTGATGGAATATGGAGAAAAAAATAAAGAATATAATATTTTATTAATTGCAACAAGTGATTTATATGTAAAAATGGTTGCAGAAGAAAAAGAATTATTACAAAAATATTTTATATTTAATTATCCTAATATTGATATTATAAATAATTTATTAATTAAAGAAAATTTTTATGAAATATATAAAAATATGGGCCTAGATATGCCTATAACAGAAATATATCATTGCAATCAAAATGATAATATTAATAAAATTAAAGATAAATTTAAAGAATACCCAATTATAATAAAGCCAAGTGATGGCGTAGAATATCATAAATTAGATATTGTTTTAGACAAAGTATATAAAGTTTATAATGAATCAGAATTAATAAATGTAATTAAAAAAATAGAAAATGCAGGCTATAACAAAAATTTAATTATACAAGAATTTATTCCTGGAGATGATTCAGCATTATTTGATTCTATATTTTATATTGGAAAAAATAAAAAAGCACAACTAGCAACATTTGCACAGATTGGCTTACAAGAACATACACCAACAGGAATAGGAAATTGTACAGTACTTGTAAATGGATTTGATGAACACGGCTACAAAGAAGAATTAATTTATCGATTAAAAGAATTTTTAGAAAAAATAGGATATCAAGGTTTTGCAGAATTTGATATAAAATATGATAAAAGAGACGGAAAATACAAGGTATTAGAAATAAATCCTAGACAAGCAAGAAGTAGTTATTATTTAACAGCAACAGGGTATAATTTAGTTGAATATTTAATTGATGATTTAATTTATAATAAGGAAAAAGAATTTTATATTATTAGAGAAAAAATAATATTAACTTTCGTTCCAAAAATAATTATAAAAAAATATATAAAAAATAAAAATTTAATAAAAGAAATTAATTATTTAATTAAAAATAAAAAAATAGTTAATCCTATGAAGTATAAAAAAGATAATAAAATAAAAAGAAAATTATATATATTTTATCGCGATTTAAATTATATAAAAAAATATAAAAAATATACTTTTTAAAAATTAAATAAATAATTAATTTAAAAATAAAAATTGAATAATAAAAATAATTTATTAAAATAAATAAAAATTAATAATAAAAAATAAATAAATTAAAAAATAAATATATATAAATAATTTTAAAATAATTAAATTAAAAATAAATAAAATAATTAAAAGATTATAAATTATTAAATAAAAATTAATTAAATTAAAAATAATTAATATATAAAAAAATAAAGAGGTAAAAATGAAAAAAAATAAATTAATTGATTATATTGAAAAAATAAAAAATGAAAATTTATTAATAGAGGAAAAAATTCCGGAAGAATTAAAAGAAAAAATAATTGATAATGTAACTTATGATTCTAGAAAAGTTACAAAAAATACATTATTTTTATGCAAAGGTGCAAAATTCAAATTAGAATATTTAAATGATTCATTTAATAATGGTGCAATCGCGTATATATCAGATAAAGAATATAAAGAGGTGGACAAGCCATATATTCTTGTAAATAATATTAGAAGAGCAATTGCAGTTCTATGCGCAATGTATAATGATTTTCCACAAAATAAAATAAATATGATAGGAATAACAGGAACAAAAGGAAAATCAACTACTTCTTACTATATAAAATATATTTTAGATGAATATATGAAAGAATTAAATAAAGAAAAAACTGCAATTATTTCTTCTATTGATACATACGATGGAAAAACAACCGAAGAAGCAGTTTTAACAACGCCAGAGCCAGAAGAGTTATTTATGCATATTAAAAATGCGGTAGATTCAAACATAGAAAATTTAGTAATGGAAGTATGTTCTCAAGCTTTGAAAATAGAAAGAGTATATGGAATATTATATAAAATAGGTGTTTTTTTAAATATATCAGAAGATCATATAAGTAATATAGAGCACAAAGATTATGAAGATTATTTAACTTCCAAAATAAAATTATTTGATCAAACAGAAACTGCAGTTGTTAATCTAAATACAGCAGATTTAGATAGAGTTTTAGAAGCTGCAAAAAAATCAAAAAAAATAATTACTTTTGGAAATACTGAAAATGCGGATGTATATGGATATAATATAAGAAAAGAAGGAATGAATACTGTTTTTCGTGTAAGAACTAAATATTTTGAAGAAGATATATTATTAACTATGCCAGGATTGTTTAATGTTGAAAATGCTTTAGCTGCAATTGCTGTAACTACTGAGCTAGGAGTGCCATATAAGTACATTTATGATGGATTAAAGAAGGCAAGAGCAAGCGGAAGAATGGAAGTATATTCAGATAAAAAACAAGAAGTAGTTGTTATTGTAGATTATGCCCACAATAAATTAAGTTTTCAAAAATTATATGAATCAACAATAAAAGAATATCCACAAAGAGAAATTATTACTGTTTTTGGATGTCCAGGAAATCACGCTCAAAATAGAAGAAAAGATTTAGGTGAACTTTCAGGGAAATATTCTAATATGAATTATTTAACAATGGAAGATCCAAGAAACGAGGAACCAGAAGAAATTTGTAAAGAAATTTCAACTTATATTCAAAAGGAAAATGGAAAATATAAAATAATAGTAGATAGAGAACAAGCAATAAAAAAAGCAATTTTGGAAGCAAAACCTAATAGTGTTATTTTAATTACTGGAAAAGGAAATGAAACTGTTCAATATATAAAAGGAAAATATGTACCTTGTAAAACCGATGTTGAATGTGCAAAAAAATATTTAAAGGAATTAGATAAAAATAATTAATTAAATATTAAAAATTAAAATAAATATAAATACAAAAATAAATAAAAAATTATAAGCCTTGAATTATTTTAAAAATTCAAGGCTTATGTATTAAATAAAAATTAAATTACAAAAGATAAATTAAAAAATAAAAATTAAGATTTAATTAAATTCAATTAAAATAATTAAAATAATAAAATAATTTAAGTAATTTAAATTTATAAATAAATATATTTAATTAAATTATTTATAATTTATTAATTAATTCATTTAAAATATAAGTAGCAATTTTTTCTGTTTTATGATTAATATCTAATAATGGATTAAATTCAACTAAATCTATAGATTTAATTATTTCTTTATTTTTTATAATCTCATTTAAAAATGCATAAGCTTCTTCTAAATTTAATCCACCAACAGCTGGGACAGATACTCCAGGAGCAATTTGAGGATTTATACAATCTAAATCATAACTAATATGTATTCCATTTGTTCCAGAAGAAGCAATTTCAAATGCTTTTTTTGCCATTTCTGTTATACCATATTTTTTTATATCTTCTGTAGTAATAATTGTAATACCGGCATCTAATAAATTATTTTTTTCATAAGGTTCATCGATATCTCTTGCTCCAAATAATACTGCATTTTGGGGAGCAAAAAAATTAGTATTATGAAATGTAGTTAATAATTTTTTTTCATAATTAGTAATTGCTGCAAAAGGTAATCCGTGAATATTTCCAGTTGTTGTTGTTTCAAAAGTATTGTAATCTCCGTGTGCATCAAACCATATAATACCCAAATTATTATTTTTACTGATAGACGCTAAAGCAGAGGCAATTGCTATATTATGGTCTCCACCAATTGTAATTGGAAAAGAATTATTTTCTATAGTATTTTGCACTTCTTTATATAATTTTGCATTAAATAAATTTATTTGTTCTAAATTTTTCTTTTTATTTTCAATTTGATATTCTTTTTTATAATTTGAATCATAATTAATTTCTTTAATATTTTTAATATTTTCATAATTATTTATATTTTTTAATAATATTTTTGGACCTAAATTACTACCATTAATATGAACACCTAAATCTGAACAAGCAGCTATTATATCTATATTTCTCATAAATATCCTCATCTTTCTAGTTTAATATATGCAATTTTGAAAAGCACAGTCTATATTATACCATAAAAAATAATAAAATAAAACAGTATAATAAAAATAAAATATAATTTATTTTAAAATTAATAATTAATTTAATTATTAGGAATAAAAATATATTTTATTTTAAAATCAATAATTAATTTAATTATTAAAAATAAAAATATTAAAAATAAAATTATTTATTTAATAATTTTATATAATAAAATAATTAATAAAATAAAAAATTTATAAAATAAATAAATTTTTTTAAAATAAAAACAAAAAAATCACAAAATTTTATTATTTTTTTAAAAATTAATGAAAATATTTATATAATATAATGAAACACAAAAACAAACATTATGTATACAAAAAAATGAAGGATTATAACTTTATTGAAGATGAAAAAAGAAGAAATGAATATAAGTTTTAAGTAAAAAAGAGAAAAAATAAGATACAAGACAATTTACTTTTAGCCAAAAAATATGGACAATAGTTACAAGAAATTTGACAAAAAAACAGTACAAAATGGAACGCCGATTTTGAGCATAGTAAAAAGCTCAAAAGCCCTGTATTCCATAGACTTTTTACACAATTGTGGATAACTTTTTTTTGCTTTAATAGGCATTTTAGGGGTATAGAAAAGAAGATAGAGGCAAAGAGAAAATGAGTATAAAAAGTACAGATAGAAAAAGGGTAATGTAAATAGGTTAATGTAGATTAAAGAAAACGATGCAGAAAACAAGAATAAATCAACAATAAAAGTTTCAAAAATGAATGTTTATAACTATACAGATATCTTAAGAGTATAAAAGTTGTAGAATCTATTACTTTATTGTAGAAAGAAAAAGTAGAAATTCAGCTATCAGATTCATATTTAGTATATCAAATGTGAGAAGCAAACCTTTATAACCTATCTGTTTCTAAAGTGAGATACAAGAAGAATCAAAAGCCAAAAGAAAGCCATACCGTATGTTTTCAAACAAAATGTGGAAAACTTTTTTAGGCCTCTTTTGGATGCAAAATGATATAATAAGCAAACGAAGAATCGAATTTTAAAATTTAAAAGATAAAAGCGTATCAAAAAAAAACAATTCAACAAAAAGGCAAAAAAAAGAATAAATTTTATAAAGCAAAGTACTCGTTTATTAAAAACATTAATTGAAAGGTAAACATAAATCAAAAAAAGACAGTAAACATAAAACTGAAAGAAGATTTAATAAAAAAATAAAATATTAGAAAATAAAATTAAATTTTTATAATTAATTAATTTTTTTTATAAATAATTTTAAATTAATAAAAATAAAATTATTTTTTTATAATAAATTTTTTATTAATTATAAAATATAATAAAAAATTATTATTAAAAATATTAATTTAATATAAAAAAATTAAATTATATTATTTTAATTTTTAAAATAATATTTATAAAATTATTAATAAATAAAAAAATCTTTAATTTATTCTAATAAATTAAAGATTTTTTATTTATTTTTTATTTAATTTTTTCAAATTCTTTTTCTTTATTTTTATTAATGGAATTTTCTGCTCTTAATTTTAAATTATCTTTTGCAACAGTCATTAATAATTTAATTCTATTTGTTTGATTTGATTCACTTGCTCCTGGATCATAATCAACAGGGGAGATATTGGCAATAGGATATTTTTTTCTAATTGTTTTAATAACACCTTTACCAACAACGTGATTTGGTAAACAAGCAAAAGGTTGCACACAAATAATGTTTGGAATACCATTTTCTATATATTCTATCATTTCTGCTGTTAAAAACCATCCTTCTCCTGTTTGATTTCCTATAGATAAAACATCTTGTACTTGTTTTTCTAAATGCCATATATCGCAAACTGGCAAATATTCTTTTTTAGATTTAGATAAAGCAATCTTTACATCTTTTTCTAGTATATCGATTACTTTAATAGCCATTTTAGAAATATCTGATTTTGTTTTATCAACTTTAAGTAAGCTATTAAAAGTTACTTTATGAGTCATCATAAATTTAATAAATCCCATAAAATCAGGCAAAATAACTTCGGCGCCTTCTTTTTCTAGTATATCTGCTACATAGTTATTTCCAAAAGGATGATATTTAATTAATACTTCTCCAACAATACCTACTTTTGGTTTTTTAATTGATGTATCTAATTCTATTTTTTCGAAATCATCTACGATTTTATAAATAGCTTTTTTAAATTCATTACTTGAAGATTTTTTTACTAATTTTTTGCATTTTTCCATCCAAAAATCAAATAATTTTTGTGATTCACCTTTATTGATTTCATAAGCTCTGTTTTTCATAAGCATTTTTTGAAGTAAATCGCCTAATATTACACCTTTTAATAATCTTTCAAGCATTGGTAAAGTTAATTTAAAGCCTGGATTTTTTTCCATTCCTACTATATTAAATGATATAACAGGAACTTGTGGGTAGCCAGCATCTTTTAAAGCTTTACGAATGAATCCTATATAGTTGGTGGCACGACATCCTCCTCCTGTTTGAGACATAATAATTGCTGTTTTATTTGGATCATATTTTCCCGATTGCAAAGCTTCTATAAATTGACCAGTTGTTAAAATAGAAGGGTAACACGCATCATTATTAACATATTTTAATCCTGTTTCTACAGTATTTGGAGTACAGTCACGAAGATATTCTATCTTATAGCCATCTGCTTCTACAGCTTTTGTGATTAAATCAAAGTGAATTGGTAACATCTGTGGTACTAAAATAGTATAATCTTTTTTCATTTTTTTTGTAAAAGGGATTCTATTTAGTTCATAATTTCCCTTTGATTCATTAGAAGTAGCACGATTTGATATACGTCTATTCATACTTGCTAAAAGAGAACGAATTCTAATTCGTACTGCTCCTAAATTATTGATTTCATCTATTTTTATTAAAGTATACATTTTTTCGAAACTTGATAAAATTTCTTCTACTTGGTCTGTAGTGACAGCATCAACACCACAACCAAATGAATTTAATTGTACTAGTTCTAAATTGTCGTGAGTACCAACGAATTCAGCCGCTGCATATAGTCTTGAGTGATATACCCATTGATTAACTACTCTTAATTTTTTATCTAGTTTAGCTAGATGCGAAATGCTGTCTTCTGTTAAAACGCATAATCCAAGACTAGTAATTAAAGTATCGATACCGTGATTTACCTCTGGATCGACGTGATATGGACGTCCAGCTAAGACAATACCTCGTAAGTTATTTTCTTCTATATATTTAACTGTTTCTTCACCTTTTTTTCTTATATCTGCCTTACATCTTTGATATTCTTCTTCAGCAGATATTGCTGCTTGTATCAATTCCTTTTTATTAAAATTATATTTTTTAAATTCTGGTAATTCTAGTATTCTTTTTGCAAGAGCTGTAGGTTCAAAAGGCAAGAATGGGTTTAAAAAGGTAATATTCTTTTCTTTTAATTCTTCTACATTATTTTTTAAAACCTCAGAATAAGATATAACTATAGGACAATTATATTTATTATCAGCTTTCTCAAATTCTTTTCTTGAATAAGGTACACAAGGATAAAAAATAGTTGTAATTCCAGCATTGATTAAACTAATAATGTGACCGTGCGAAAGTTTTGCGGGATAACATACAGATTCTGATGGCATAGATTCCATACCTTTTTCATAAGTTTTACGATTGCTTTTTTCTGATAAAACAACCCTAAAGCCTAATTTTGTAAGGAAAGTGAACCAGAAAGGATAATCTTCATACATATTTAGTACCCTAGGAATACCAATTGTTCCTCTTGTTGCTTCACTTTCAGATAATGGCGTATAATTAAACAATCTTTCATATTTATATTTCATAATGTTAGGTAAATTTTGATTTTCAGATATAATACCTGCGCCTTTTTCGCATCTATTTCCAGAAATATATTTTTTACCATTGCTAAATTTATTGATAGTTAAAAGACAATGGTTTTCGCATAAATTGCATCTAGTATGGGTTACTTTAATGTCTAGATTATCTAATTCTTCTGTTTTTAAAATGGAAGAATGATATTCCATATCAAAATTTGCTTCATATTGTTCTTCTGCGAGAAGTGCAACACCATAAGCACCCATTAATCCGGCTATATCTGGTCTAACTACATTTCTTCCAACAATTAATTCAAAAGCTCTTAAAACAGCATCATTATAAAAAGTGCCACCTTGTACAACAATATGACTACCTAAAGTTTTTACATCCCTTACTTTCATAACTTTTTGAATTGCATTTTTAATAACAGAATAAGAAAGTCCTGCAGAAATATCGCCAACTTCATATCCTTCTTTTTGGGCTTGCTTAATTTTAGAATTCATAAAAACAGTACATCTAGAACCTAAATCAACAGGTCTTCTTGATTTTAAAGCTTCTTCAACAAACTCTGAAATAGATAAATTTAAGCTTTTTGCAAAGGTTTCGATAAAAGAACCGCAACCAGATGAACAAGCTTCATTTAGCATAATGTTATCAATAACATCGCCCTTCATTTTTATATATTTCATATCTTGTCCACCAATATCTACTATACTTGTAACATTAGGCATAAATTTTTTAGCAGCAGTATAGTGAGCAATGGTTTCAATTTCGTTTAAATCAACATTTAACGCAGTTTGAATTAGTTTTTCGCCATATCCTGTTATTCCACTATAACGAATAATAGCTTTTTCAGGCAAAACTAAATATAGTTGTTTTAACATAGAAATAACGCTACCTAATGGATTTCCTTCATTATTACCATATAAAGAATATAAAAGATTTCCTTCTCTATCTATTAAAACAATTTTTGTAGTTGTTGAACCAGCGTCAATTCCTAAAAAACAATCCCCCTCGTGTGTTTTTAAATCTTTTCTTGGAACTTTGTTTTTATTATGTCTTTCCTTAAACTGTTCATACTCTGCATCTGTTGTAAATAAAGGTTTTAAAGGTTCTGTTGCATTATCTTTTGAAATTCTTAAAACTTGTATTTTACTCTTCAATTTTTGAGCAGAAATGGGTTCCATAGAAAGTGAGTCTAGAACAGCGCCTTTTGCTACTAAAAGATGAGCCTCTTCTGGAATAATAATTTCATCATCTTTTAAATTTAAGGTATCTATAAATCTATTTCTTAATTCAGATAAATAATTAAGAGGTCCACCCAAGAAGGCAATTTTTCCCCTTATAGGTCTTCCGCAGGCTAGGCCACTGATGGTTTGATTAACAACCGCTTGAAAAATAGAGGCAGCAATATCTTCTTTTGCAGCACCTTCATTTATCAATGGCTGAATATCTGTTTTTGCAAAAACGCCACATCTTGATGCAATTGGATAAATAGTATTGTGATTTTTAGCAAGTTCATTTAAGCCTGCTGTATCTGTATGTAATAAAGAAGCCATTTGGTCTAAAAATGCACCAGTACCACCAGCACAAGTCCCATTCATACGTTGCTCAATGGATTTATCGAAATAAATAATTTTGGCATCTTCTCCACCAAGTTCAATTACTACATCTGTTTGAGGTATATATTTCTCAACAGCTCTTTTACAAGAAACAACTTCCTGTATAAACGGTAAGTTTAAAAAAGAAGCGGCAGACATTGCTCCTGAGCCAGTTAATGCAATGGTAAATTTAAAATCAGCATAATCTCTGACTAGTTCTTCTAATACATTACATACCGTGTTTTTGGTATCTGAAAAATGCCTTCTATAATTTGTATATATTGTTTCTAAATTATTATTCATTATTACTATTTTAACAGTCGTAGATCCTACATCAAGCCCAACGTGTAATATATTTTCGCTCATAAAATCCTCCTAAAAAGCCTATATATTCAAGCTTAATTTTACCGCTAAAATAAGGATTTGTCAAATGTAAAAGACTGGAAAAATAGCGATGTGTCAGCATCTTATTTAACACAAATATAATCTTTCATACTTTCATATTTTGCATCACCAATACCAGAAACATTTTTAATGTCTTCAATGGTAGAAAATTTTCCGTTTTCTTTGCGATAATTAATAATTTTTAATGCTGTGGAAGGTCCAATTCCAGGAATAGTTTCTAATTCAGTTTGAGAAGCATTGTTAATATTTATTTTCTGCAATTTAGAGGTGGCCTGAGAAGAAGTATTTACTGATGAATCGGTTTCTTCTATTTTTTCTCCTTTTTTAGGAATATAAATTTTCTCGCCATCTTCTAAAATATAAGCTAAATTAATATTTGTTAAATCAGCATCTTGGGTTAATCCTCCAACAGCTTCAATTGCATCAGCAATTCTACTATCTTCTTTTAATGAAATTACTTTACTTTCCTTTACAGCGCCACATATATAAACAATAATAGCATTATCTGTAATGTTTTCATCAGATGAATTGGAATTTGCAGTGTTTTCTACAATTGTATTATCATTTGATAAAATATTTTCTTCCTCAGAAGTTTCAAAATTAAAATTATTTTTATATAATGTGGAATAAATATAAAATAAAATAAATAAAACCATAATAAATAAAACGATTACAAAGATAATTTTTTGTTTTTTTGATAATGAATCTAACATAATAAATCACTCCTTTTTATTGATAACTCTTGAAAAAAATTTAAAGATAATATATAGTATAAAAAACGATTTAAATTGAAAATTTGCTACGGTAAAATTAATATAGAAATTGGGGAATATAATAATGAAGAAAAAAATTGTACTAATACTAATAACAAGTCTACTTTTACCAATTCTTTGTTTTGGTAACAGCGTTGAGGTAACAGATAAAGATAATAAACAGAGCTCAATTGTAGAAAAAGACATATTTGAAGATATAAAAGCACCAAATTTATTACTTGCAGAAACGAAAACTGGTAAAATTTTATACGAGAAAAAAGCAGATGAAAAAATATATCCTGCTAGTATTACAAAACTAATGACAGCTATTTTAGTTGTAGAAAATTGTGAACTTGATGATATAGCAGTTGTTAGTGAAAATGCAGTAAAAAGTGTGCCTTCAGGATATGTAAATGCAAACTTACAAGTTGGAGAAGAACTAACAATAGAAGATTTAATGTATGTAATGCTCATCCCATCTGCGAATGATGCGGCAAATGTTTTGGCAGAGCACGTTGGTGGAAGTATAGAAAGCTTTTCAGCAATGATGAATACTAGAGCAAAAGAGTTGGGATGCACTGGAACAAATTTTACAAATCCAAGTGGCTTGCACCAAAAAACGCACTACACAACAACAAGAGATCTTTTTTTAATCGCAAAAGAAGCAATATCTAAAAGCCTTATTAAAAAAATTATAGGTACAACAAGTTTTACATTAAATAACACGGAAAAATATACAAAGACTAAAAGAGTTTTTACATCAACCAATTATATGAAACAAAAAAATTTAAGTAAATATTATTGTGATTATTGTATTGGTGGGAAAACAGGTTATACAGGTGAAGCTAAAAATTGTGTTGTAGAATTTGCGCAAAAAGACGGAATAGAATTAACAGCAATTGTAATGGGAGAAAATGCAAGTGTAAAAGGAAAGAAATTTTTAGATGCAAAAGAAATGTTTGAATATGCATTTAAAAATTATGAAAATAATCATATTGCGGTAAAAAATGAAAAATACGAGACAGTTAAAATAAATAATGCAACTAAAGATACAAAGATGTTAGACGTTTTGTATGAAAGTGATGTTCAGATTTTACAAGAAAAAAACGATACAAATGCAACACAAAATATAGAGAAAATAGTAGAATACAATAATTTAAGAGCACCAATACAAAAGGGCCAAATAATTGGAAAAATAAATTATGAATATGAAGGAATATCTTATTCTACGAATTTAATAGCAGGAACAGATGTGGAAGAATCTAAAATGTTATCAATTATAATAAGATTATTAATTGTAGCATTTATTATATATATAATATATTGTTTGAAAAAAAGCAAGAAAAAATATAAAAAACACGGAAAAAAGTAAAATAAATTTCTTATCAAACAAAAAAGAGGCTAAATAGCCTCTTTTTTTATTTAATAGAAAAATTTTACGAAATTTCTAATTAAAATCTTTTCCTAATATAATTGTAATATCAACTGTAGATGTAGCACTAGAAGAAGAAACGGTTCCTACTTCTAATAAATTTTGAATAGAAGATAAAATATCTTCTTGTGTATTGGATTTATTAATAATTGATGTTTTTTGTGTAGTATTGGTGTTACCTACTTTTGAAACATTAAATCCAGCATTTTTTAATAGTTCTTTTGCCTTTGTAAGAGATGCAGTTTTTCCTGAACCATTTAAGATTTCAATTTTTATATTAGATAATTCTTCTTCTGAAATTTCATCAATATTTGCTAAGCGATTATTCATTTCAGTAAAATATTTTTTTGTTTTGGTTGTATTTGCAATATATAGCCAAACACCATTGCATTTTTCAGATGCTCCAGGTAAGCTACCTGTTTCTAAATTATCAGTTGAAAAGCTAACAGCAGGAGCAATGTATTGTTTTATTAAATTTATTGGAATATTCGTTTTTATATATGTTTGGGCAATATCTATGAATTTTCCAATGTTTGTTATATTTCCTAATGTAACTGTTTGTTCAATTACTGCTTTTAAGAAATTTCTTTGGGTTTTCATTCTACCAATATCGTTATCGCCATATTCAAAAGAATAGCTTGTACCATTTTGATTATGTCTAAATCTAACAAGCTGTTCTGCTTTATCTCCATCTAAAAGTTGATATCCTTTTTTTAAATTAATGTGTAAATCTTGTTTTTTATCAGTATATTTCATATCGATAGGAACATCAAAGTAAACGCCTCCGATAGTGTCAACCAATACTTTTAGAGCATCTGTATCAACGATTATGTAATATTCTAAATTAAGACCGGTTACTTTATTTACAGCCTTCAAAGTTTTTTCTGGATACTGACCTTGATAAAGCGAATTTATTTTTTCACTTGCAGTTGCTTTATTTTTATTATTTCCAACATATGTATCTCTTGGAATAGATATTAAATATGCTTTTTGCGTTTGAGGATTATACTTAAATACCATTATGGTATCTGTTAGATTTTGGCTACTTCCTAAAAGCAAAGCTGAAAATGGTTCCAATTTTTGAACTTCTTCTTGTGTTTGGCCAAGTGCAGTCATAACAAAACCAGATTTACCCCCACCATTTTTTATCGTTCCAAAAACAAAATATCCTATAATGACTAATATAATTAGTAAAATAATTAATATAAATCTTTTTAACCATTTATGTTTCTTTATTTTTTGATTATTTTTTTTCTCCAATTTTTTTCTCCTTATTGTGTACTGTATATCAAAGTATAACAAAAAATATAAAAAATATCAATACTAAGTAAACAATACAAAAATAATATTATTATTATACATAATGTTTGCAATAATAGAAGAATTAATTAAGTTTAATAAGCCATTCATCTCTATTACAGGGGAAAGAATAGCAACAATTGCAAGTAAAATATATACAATTACAAATCCTTTTAATAAACCATATATAAAACCACCAACTCCATTAATTTGTTTAATTAATGGTAATTTAGCGATTAAATCACCAGAAAATCTGAAAAATAAAAGTATAATCTTTGAAATTAGAAAAACAATAATCATACAAGATGCGTTAATAATTGCGGTTGAAATTGTTCTAGCTGCTGTTATAGAGGAAACATTCTTCATATTAGTATAATAGTTAGCAAGAATGTTTTCAGATTCTTCTTGTGTTATATCTGGTGAAGATAACCTTGCTTCTATGGTTTCTTCAATTTTATCATCAATAGAAGTGTAGTTAATAATTAAATTAGAAACTGGTTTATATAAAACGATTGCAATTAAAATTGCAAGGACGAAACTAACTAAATGAAAAACTACTTTTATTAAGCCTTTTTTATAACTGATAAATGTAAATAGCGCAATAATAAATAAAATAATGATATCTATTAAGTAATTCATAATTAACCTCCTTCCTATTAAATTTCAATTATTTCAATTTTATTTTTATAAATAATACCAGCAATATTATTTCCAATAACAATATTATTAATTTCATTGTAAGAGTCGTATTTTTTAATTAACCATCCATTTAATCCAATATAGTAAATTTCTAGGCCTGTATTAATAGCAATTTTATCTTCATTAGCATAAATTGATTTAATACTTCCTTTAAATTCGTATTTATTTATAGAAGCATTTTGTATATTAAAAATAGAAACAGTAGTTGTACTACTAAATCCATAGTTTTTTGTATAAGTGTAAACAAAGTGATTTTTTAAATGAATGTCAACAAACTCATAATCATCTATTTCTAATATTTTTTTATCTGAAAAGTCATTAAGATTTAAACAGTAAACTCCATCATTACACATACAAATAAGATTATCTCTATCTTGATATTCAATGTTTGTAGCTAAAATATTTTCTTTTAAAGAATAAGTGTAAATAACAGAATTAGTTGGATCTGTTTTAGCTTTTTCTATAGATATATTTTTAACAGTTGATTTAATAATTGATCCAGAGTAGTTTATTTCAGCTATAGATAAATATTTATTGTCATAAGAAATATCAACATCAATAGCAATATTATTACTTGAAAGATAAGCTCTAAATAACTCATTGCCTTTTGAATCAAAAATTACAACGACAGATTTATCACTTGAAATAACAGAAACATATCCATTTTTATTAACATTGATTTTTGCTATATTTCTATCAATTGTATTTTGCCAAACGATATTTGTTCCGGAAAGTAAATATAAATTATTTCCATCATTTTCTGCAATAGCAAGGAATTTATTATTGCTAGAAAAAATGGGGGAAGTAATACTAATATCATTTTCTGCAACTACTTGTCCAGAAGATGTATAATTATATAATACGTTTTTGTTTAATAAAACAATGTATTTATCATAAGCAAAAAAATATTGATCTTCATCGGAAGAAATTTCAATAAAAGGCAAATTATTAGACTTAACTTCTTTCCTAAAAATATAAATATCAGTAAATCTTCTAAAAGAAGCATTAAAAAAATAAATGAAACCTAATATAATAAGTATTAATAAAATGCAACCAATTATTGAACAAATAATAACCTTTTTTTTATTTATTTCCTGTGAAGGGAATTTTACAATAGCCATTTTTTTCTCCTTTTTCTCTTTTATTAATTTATATCAGTTTTATCGTAATTTTTCAAGACCTATCAAATAATATTAAAAATATTTGTAAAAAACCAATCAATCCAAATATAGGATAGAAGAAATTAATTAATGAAGAAAAAGAAAAGGCCCCAAAAACAAAAGATAATAATAAAAATACAATTAATTTTAATTTAAAATGTTTCATATTCCAACTATTAATAAATGCATATCCAGAAGAAATCATTGTTGTAAAAATAGCTGATAGAACAATAAAAAAATACATAAAAGAAAAAAATGATAAATTTGAAATATATAAAATTGGTAATTCTAAATTTTTAATTTGTTCATAAAAACATAAAAGTAATAAATTTACACCAAAAACAAGAATAAAAATAGTAATAGCAAAAAGAAGAGAAATTTTAAATACTATATTTTTTTTAAAGTTTAATTTTAAATCAAAAATTATAGGTATTATTAATAAACTATTATAACTAAAATATAATAACCCATAAAATATTGAAATAAATAAAATATTTATATTATTTGATTCCATAAATGAAATATTGTTTAAATTTATATTAAAAGAACATAAAGAGATTATAAATAAAATTAAAATAGGCATTAATATAGAATTAATTATATAAATAAAATTAATATTTTTTTTATATAATATTAAAAAACAAATAAAAATTGTAATAAAAATTGTTATATATTTTGCTATATTTAATTGATAGGAAAACAAAGAAGATAAAGCTATTATCATAATATAAAAAGAAGCAGCCAAAAAAATATGAATAATGAAATTAGAGAAATGAGAATTAAAGAATTTATATTTTTTTTCTAAAAAAGACATAAATTCATTATAACTATTTATATTAAATTTAATTTTTATTTTAAAACATTTATAAATTACAAAAAAAAGTAATATAGAAAAAATAATAATTGATATAAAACTATTAAATTTATATACAGAAAAAAAATTAAATACTTCTTTTCCAGAGGCAAAACCTGCTCCAACAAAAGTTCCTATTAGTACAAAAATAATTTTTAACATAGTCCCTCACATAACAAAGAATATATTTAATTTTATGATTTTATCGCAATAAAATTACAAGAAAATGGTTATAATGCATTTAAGGTGATATTGTGAGAAAAGGAAAAATAAAATATATATTTAAAAAAATATTTACAATATTTTTAATTGCTTTTTTATCTATTTTTATCTATCAATTTTATATGGAAATACAAAAAGTTTCAAATCAAAATGAAACGTATGGAACAAAGCTATCAGCAGAAGAAGAGCCAAAAGAAAATCAAGAAGATATTTCTTCTATTATCGAAAAAGTATCAGATTGTGTAGTAGGAATTTCAAAAATGCGTAATATAAGCACTTCTGTTTTTTTATCTGGCGCATCTGAAAATTTAGGACTAGGCTCAGGAATTATTATATCTGAAAAAGGCTATATTTTAACAAACCAACACGTGGCTGGAGATGCAAACAAAAATTGCTATGTAACTGTCAAAAGCGGAAAAACATATAATGGAAAAATTATATGGGCAAATAACGACATTGATTTAGCGATTATTAAAGTAAATGAAATTTTTCCTAAAATTGCAACAATAGGAAATTCAAATAGTGTTCGTGTGGGTGAAGAAGTGTATGCAATAGGAAATCCTATAGGATATGAATTTCAGCGAACAGTAACAGCTGGAATTATTAGTGCAGTAAATAGAACAGTAAAAATAAAAAATGATGACGAGACATATTCATATATGAGTAATTTAATTCAAACAGATGCCACCATTAATCCTGGAAATAGTGGAGGTCCGTTGATTGATAAGGAAGGAAATATAATAGGAATTAATACAATTAAAATAACTTCGGCAGAAGGAATTGGTTTTGCTATTCCAATTAATATAATAAAACCAGTTATAGAAAAATATGAAACAACAGGAGAGTTTAAGGAAGCTTATTTAGGTATCTTTGCTTACGATGGCTCGGTGATGTCATATATAGATAAAAATATTAATTTAGCTAATGGTATTTATGTAGAAAAAATTACTGAAGATGGACCTGCTTATGGAACACAATTAAAAAATGGAGATATTATTGTAAGAATAGACAATACTAGTGTTAATAAAATGAGCGAATTGCAAGAATATATTTTCAGTAAAAATCCTGGAGATGAAATTGTACTAACTGTTATAAGAAACGATAAGGAGAAACAAATTATAGTAAAACTAGGAAATAAATAATTTTATTTTAAAAACTTGAAACAATTTTTATATTATGATATTAAATAGAAAAACGAAGGAGTATTTTTATGAGAAGAAGAAATAAAAAGTTAAATATTTGGGAATTTATCTTTATGATAGCACTACTCATTTGTATTTCTGTTTATGGATATTTCAATCGAGATATAGAAACAAAAGTAAGTAATACAGAGGCAATAATCGATTTATCTAGTATTCCAGAATATTCTGGTAATCCTTATATTGAAATTAACAATAATATTCCATATTTTACAGAAGATGATTATACTACTGAACCTTTTGAAAAATACAGTGAATTAGATATTTTAGGAAGAAGCGGAATAGCTTATGCTAATATTTGCAAAGAAATTATGCCTCCAAAAGATGATGAAAGAGGCGAAATTGGCACAATTAAGCCAACAGGATGGGTACAAAAAAGATATGATGACTTAATAAAAGATAAATATTTATATAATCGTTGTCATCTAATTGGATGGCAACTTGCAGGAGAAAATGCAAATAAAAACAATTTGATAACTGGGACAAGGTATTTAAATACAGAGGGAATGTTACCTTTTGAAAATAAAGTAGCCCAATATTTAAGTGAAAACAAAAACAATCATATTTTATATAGAGTAACACCTATTTTTGAAGGTAATAATCTTTTGGCAAGTGGAGTAGAGATGGAAGCTTGGTCGGTTGAAGATAAAGGCAATGGAGTTCATTTTAATATTTATTGTTATAATGTTCAGCCAGGAATAGTTATTGATTATGCTTCAGGAGAAAGTTATGCAGAATGATAATTAAAATTACAATATAACTATTGTAATTTCATAAAAAATAATATATAATCACACTTAGTTTTATTCTTAATACTATTCAATCAATAGTATATATTTCCCAAAAAAATTAAAAAAATAAAGGAGTGATTATATATTGAATTTGGATTTAGCAAATGATTTATTTAATAATTTAAAGGAGAATAAATTTGTGCAAAATTTTATAAATGAATTATCTAATTATTTAGAAAAAAAATTAATAACTAATTCCGACATTTCTGAAAAAGATAATATATGGAATAATTTACTTGCAGATAATTTAGAAATAGGAAATCAAAAAATTATTTCAAAATATAAGGATGAAATGTTACTGGAAAGAGCAAATATTTTACAGAATTATGCTTCAAAAACTAAAGATAAAGGAGAAATGTATTACATATATGATAGATGTACCAATAAGGAAAATACATATAATATATGTATTTGTGAAACAGGCAAAAGCCATAAAGTTATTACAAGTGAAATAAATGAATTGCCTAAAGGTGCAAACTTAGGAAGTGTTTTAAGAAAACAAGGAGAGAAATTTATTTTAGAAAAAGAAGATACTGAATTTATTAAAAATCAAATAAACAATATGATTAAAGAAAAAATAAAAGAGCAAAATCAATATTTAAACAGCAAAAGAAGAGAAGGGCATATTTATGAAGTAGAAGAGAAATATTCAGGAAGAATTTGGTTATATGATTTAAATAATAAAGAAGGAAGAATAGAAGGAATAGAAGAAATAGAATTTCCAGAAGATTTATATAACACAGCTAAAAAAGGGGACAAGTTTATTTATCAAAATGGAAAATATCAAAAATATTAATTAGAATATATAAAAAAATAATAATTAAAATTTATATGCAAAAAGTTTTAAATAACTATAATACCATTCCCAAAACTAAAATTCCTAAGTTATCAGAATAAATTTGATTAAATTGTGAAATAGGAAGCGGATTTTGCCCAATTCCTGCTTCTATTGTATATCCAGGTCTTCTATATTGTTGTAAGAACCAATCTTTGTAGCCAGCGAAACTTGAATTGTAAGGTACATCAGCAAGTGAATAGCCGCTTACACTTGAAAATTGCTCTCCAATTGCTTGTGCCCTTGAAGTTGCATAATTTTGAAATTGCCAATAAATTTCTCTTCCTTGTGTATGGTAAGCAATAATTAATTCAAAATTATGAGATAATGTGAAATTGTAAACAGCTATAGCCTCTGGCGCAACAAGAGGACCACTTCCAACAAAATCACGTGGAGCGGGTGAAGTAAAACCTTGAGAATATTTTATTTCTCGTGCTTGTTCCCATCCAGCAGGAAATTGCAAATTTAAATCCACACCATTAATATTTGCTTTCCATCCTGAAGGGAATGGAATTGCCGGATAGTTATTTGCAATTTCTTGAGCTCTAGAATAAATAGAAGAACCAACTTTATATTCTCCTGTTACTAAATTAACACCATCTGGATTTACCATTGGCACAATATATAAACTTACAGAATTAAATAAACTTCGTGCGTTGTAACCATATATACTTGTATTATTTACATAGGCAAGTAAATACTGCTCAACGAATTTCATTAAAACAGGAGTTCCGAATCCATTCATTTGCGTGGAAGGATGCGTTGTAAAAAATTTGTTTTGAGCCATTTCCTATCTTTATATAAGGAATATTGTTTCCAAGAACAGATTCCCCAATAGAGCCAATTTCAACAAATGGAAAAATGTTTTGAATAGAAGCAAGATTCATTTGTAAAATAGAGTAAGTATAACTAATGTTAGTAGGAACAAATTCTCCAAAAGGTATAATAATTCTTTGACCTATACTTAAATTATTTGGATTAATACTAGGATTTGCGGCAATGATTCTATTAATAGTGGTATTAAATTTATTTGCTAAAGAGAAAAGAGTGTCACCTGTTCTAATTGAGGATACATTATATCCTCTTATATATGGTGCTAAGGCATTCCAAGTGCTTGTTCCAACAATGCCATCTGGAACAAGTCCCCAATTAGACTGGAATGTTCTAACTGCATTTTGAGTTTGAATTCCGAAATTTACGTCAATTGTACCAGAAAAAAATCCTAGTTTTTTTAATGTGCTTTGTAATAACTCTACCAAAGGTCCAGTAGAATTTAATTTTAAAATTTCCATTTAATATTTATCCTTTCATTAATTATAATATGTTCCATTAAAGACTGTTGTTGCAGGTCCAGATAGATAAATGCTATTTGTTTTTTCATCAATATAAGTTTGTAAAAAGCCACCAGGTAGTTCTACAGTTGGATTTTTGTAGATTAATTTTTTTGAAAAAGCAACAACAGTTGATGCACAAGCACCAGTACCACAAGCCAAAGTTAATCCAGAGCCTCTTTCCCAAACCTTTACTTTAATATGATTAGAATTAACAATATGAACAAATTCTACATTTGTTTTATTTGGAAAGAACTTATGATTTTCAATAAATGGAGCATATTTTTCAATTGGATAATCTGCTAAATCCTTTACAAAAATAATGGCGTGAGGATTACCAACTAACACTGGGCAAATAGTAAATGTTACGTCTAGAACAGATAATGTAAATTCATCTAATATTGTATAGTTGCCTAAGCAAACAGAAATAGAAAATACTTTGCGATTCTTGATTTTCAAGTTTATTTTTTTAATGCCAGCTAATGTTTCTATTTCCAAAGAAGTTTTTTCTGTTAAATGGTTGTCATATACATATTTTCCAACACAACGAATACCATTTCCACACATTTCTGCTTCAGAACCATCACTATTAAAAATTCTCATTTTAAAATCTGCAATTTTGCTATCTTCTATTAAAATAAGTCCATCAGAACCAATTCCGAAATTCCTATTGCTAATAATTTTAGAAAGAGAAGAAGGATTTGGAATATTGTTTTTATGATTTGTGCAATCCACAAAAACGTAATCGTTTCCAAGTCCGTGCATCTTAGAAAAATGAATCATAATATCACCTCCTATTGTAACTATATGCATAAAATCATAAGAGATTACAGAAAAACATATTTACAAGTTTGTCTAAAAAAGATATAATTTTATAGGAGATGATAAAATGAAAATATTAAAAAATAAATTAAAATCTGAATTAAATATAAGAACAGAAAAAAACTTTCCAGTACAGGGAATAGAATTTATTGATATTCATCCATTATTAATACAAAAAGAAGTTTATAATGAAATTATAGAACAATTTACTCTAGAATTAAAAAATAAAAAGATAGATTATATTATTTCGCCAGAGGCAAGGGGATTTTTATTTGGATGCCCTATTGCAAGTAGATTAAATGTGGGATTTATTCCTGTTAGAAAAAAAGGAAAAATGCCTCCAACTACGGTAGAATCCAAGTTCGAGTATGAAAAAGAATATGGAAAAGATAGTTTAGAGCTTCCTAAATTAATCCATAATGAAAATTATGCTAATAAAAATTTTTATATTATTGATGATATTTATGCAACGGGAAATACCGCAAGAGCAATTAGACAAGAAATAGAAAAATTGGGTGGAAAAGTAGTAGGAACAGGCGTAGTAATTAACATCAAGGAATTAAATGAAGATGATGTTTTTGATTTAATAGAGATTCAGGAAGAATAAAAAAACAAGACTTTAAAAGTCTTGTTTTTTTGGTAGAGGTGACAGGGTTCGAACCTGCGACCCCATGGTCCCAAACCACGTGCGCTACCAACTGCGCTACACCTCTATAATAAATACTTATATAATATAGCATATTTTCAAAAAATTTGCAAGATGTTTTTTAAAAATTGTTGCTTTTAAATGTAAAAGTATGTATAATCTCAACTTAAACACTTTTGAAAGAGCAAAAATCCCCTATGCCTTTAAAAATAAGGAATTGGGGATTTAATGAACAAAATTAAAATTGCGTACATTATTTATAATTTTCTATAAAAAATGCTATACTTATTGATATGCAATAAGTTACAAAAAAATTTATAACTTTTTTGTAAAATATATCAATATAAAAAAATAGTCAATAATTATATATAAAATGTAATAAAAATGATAAATTATTGAAATATGTACGTAAAGTGTACGTATTTTTTAAAAAGAAAATTTGACAAAAAAATAAAAGTATATCAATACTTTTAAGAGTTTATATAATTCAAAAGTGTTTAAGTTCCGCCTCTATAATAAATACTTATATAATATAGCATATTTTCAAAAAATTTGCAAGATGTTTTTTAAAAATTGTTGCTTTTAAATGTAAAAGTATGTATAATATAAGTATGCGCTTGTAGCTTAGCTGGATAGAGCGTTCGGCTACGAACCGGAAGGCCGGGGGTTCGAATCCCTCCAGGCGCACCAGCCTGAGTGTTCTTATAGAATTTAATGTCTATAAGAACACTTTTTATTTTTCTAATAACTTAGTTTAAATATTTTTCATATATACTTTTGACTATATTTCTTGATATATCTACATTATACAAATTTTTTTATATAAAGTTACTCCCGTATTACATTTAGGGAGCGTAGTTGTCGTTTCGCTACATCACATCCTTATTTGCACAGTTTTTTAAGTATTCAAAATAAATAACTGTTTCAATCCCATTATATATTATGCAAATCAAATTATTAGGCTTGTATATTCACATAAAATATGCTATAATATTTTTAGCATTATGTTGCTAGTACAGCAAAATAAACAGTAAAGGAGAATTCTTATGTTTCTATTTTTCAAGAAAAAGGGTCCTAACGTAATTTCAAGTAAAAAGGTTCGGAAAGACAGTCCACAGATAACTGAAGCAAAAGAGTATCTTAATAGAACTCATCCAACGTTGCTTCCTCGTGAATCAGGTAGTCTTATTGCACATCCTCCTTTTAAATATGTTGGATGTTCTCAACAAGATTCCTATACGAGATATCATTTCAGTGAAGGCAATGATACAAGAATTATTTATATCGTGTTATGTAATGAAGAACGCGAGAAAATAATCAAAATGTTCAATGACAAAATGAAAGAAATGATAGAAAACTTTCAAGAAGAATTCTTCTACAAAGACTCATTAAAGGGGATGTTCGTAGGAGAAAATGTTAAACATCGTTTCTTTTCAAATCGTCGTAGAGCAGTTGTACTTATGACTGATGATGGAAATATTGACTTTTCAACTATTCTTGAAAGCGAAGATATGGACTAAAGCTGTACAAGAAGGGGACCTAAAATGGGTCCCTATTCTTTTATAATATTTTTTATTATATTTAACGTAAATATTCTTTTTTATATGCTTTGTAATTATTGATTTTTAACATTTCGTGAAAATTCCTATAAGAACACTCCGACCAGATTTATACTAAACTCGGACTTTTCAATTAATTTGATTAGTTCGAGTTTTAAAATATTTAGTTTTTTGATATAATATTTATAGATTTAAATTAAAATTTGTTAAATTAGAAAACATACTTGCATATTGAGAAAAACAATATAATGCAAATGATGAAGATTTAAATAGTTTGGGAATTAAGCAGGCAGAAGAATTACGAGAAAAAATAAAAATTATAAAGTTTGACATTATAATAGCTTCACCATTAATTAGAGCTAAACATACTGCAAATATAATAAATTCCAATAATACAAAAATAATATTTGATGACAGAATTAAAGAAAGAATCAGAAAATATAAAGTTTTTTTTCGAAAGAGTGTGGGATTTTTTAGATGAATTAAAAGAAAAAGAATATAAAAATGTACTTATAGTTGCTCATAGCGGAGTATCTAAAGCATTTAGTGCTTATTTTGAAGGAATTAAAGACGGTAAATTTTTGAATAGAGGTCTTAAAAATTGTGAAATAAAAATTTATGAATTATAAAAAAGTTGATGTACTCCATCCTTTAGGGCACCATCAAAAAGGCACACGAAAGTGTGCTCTTTTGTTCTAATAATCCATTATTATTCACAATTTTCTCTTGAAATAAATAGCATAAATATAATATACTTTTATATATGCCCATAGTAAAGAACGTTTATTATAACAAAATTAATAATTATGTAGGAGAAATAAAAATGGGAAATAAAG
Source organism: uncultured Clostridia bacterium (assembly GCA_947594065.1). Classification (GTDB taxonomy): domain Bacteria; phylum Bacillota; class Clostridia; order TANB77; family CAG-508; genus HGM13634. The sequence goes on along the minus strand of CANQDX010000005.1, from coordinate 2,547 downwards.
AAGATTGGGAAGAAGTAGAAAAAAGTGTAAAAGATGTAGAAGCAAAAAAAATAGAAGAATATAGAGGTCTTAATTACGCAGAAGAATTACAGAAAAAAATTACAAAAACAATAAATAAAACAGTTAAGAAATTTTCCAAAAAAATATTAAGACCAATTTTAATAATAGCTATAATTATCATAATGTTTTTTATAATTACAATTGCTCTTGCATATTTTGATGGAATAATAAGTTCACACAATATTAATGTAAAAGAATCAATAGAAAAAAGCCAACATATTAAAATAAAACAAATATCTGCAGATGTAAATAGAAAAGAATATAGTGGAGAATATTACTTTCAAATAAAAAAATATCCACAGATAACATTTAAGGCAATTAAGCATTTTGGACAGGAAAAGAACGATTTAAAAGAGCAATTGACTAAATATTTATTTAAAAGTTGGGAAAACCCAAAAAAGAATGAATTTAAAGTAATCGAAAATCAAAAAGATGATGGTTTATTAGAATTTAAAGTATATATTGAAATTGATTCTTATGAGGAATTGTTAGAAAAAACAAAACTTATATTAGAATTTTTAAATTATGCGGAAAAATGGAATAACGACAACGGAAGGATTGTTTATCTATGGCAGCAGAAAGAAGGACAATATGTTATGCCTTTGTATGATGTTTGTTTAAAAAAAGATGATTTTATATTTTTTCCTTATACTGGATTGTTCCAAACAGAAAATCAAATTATAGAAAATGCAAAACAATTGTATAACAATATATTATTAAATAAAGAAAATTAAAAAGTTAAAATATAAGGCAGATAATTAGTTGAAGTTATCTGTCTTTTATTATATAATTATAACAACAATTAGTAAATTGTCGTTCAATATTTTAAAATAATGACAAGTACTTTCAATGATTATTTTTTTCTTCGCTCCTGTTCATTACACTCGGCAAGAAATTGTAATTTTTCAAAATGAGCCTCTTTCAAACGCTTTTGAACATCCCTCATTTTGAAACTGAACAATTTCTAGCCTCGCTCCACTACAAGCGTCGCTCAATCAAAAAATAATCATTGAAAACTTGTCTGTGTATTTACTTATTTTAGTAGGGTAGCGCGAGGTGATTTCCATTAAAATTTTCGAGCAAGTTATGGGTGGGGACCGACAAATTATAGGCTGTTAGCAGAAACGAACTCTCGTGAAGTTTCTGCGCTACAGACTATTATGCAGTTGGGGCGTTGCGATGAAAATTTTAATAAATCACCGGGAGCGAATTTAAATATTTAATCAGACAACTTACAATTTATATGAGTTAGATAAATAGTAAGTTGTTGCTATAATGAAGTTATTAGAATGAAAGAGAAACTGGTGGTAATATGAACAATAATAAAAAAATAATTATTGCATTTTTAATTATACTATTTATAGTTATTGGAGTAGCTATAGCGTATAAAATAATCGAAAAAAGTGTTACAGACAGAGGAAACTTTAAATTCAATGTTGAAAATATTAGTTCAGATCCTGTTGACACTACAAATTATGAAAAAGATAATAATAAAAGTGAGGAAAATTATATTATGGAAAATGTTACAAATATTAATGTAATTATAAATAGCAAAAAATATAATGCAACAATTGAAAATAATGAAACTGCAAAAAAATTTATAAGTCTATTACCACAAGAATTTAGTATGAAAGAACTAAATGGAAATGAAAAATATATTTATATGGATAATTCATTACCTACAAATTCAACAAATCCTAAACATATTGAAAGTGGAGATATAATGCTTTATGGTGATGATTGTTTAGTTATTTTCTATAAATCATTTGATACAAAATATAGTTATACTAAAATAGGTCATATTGATAATTTACCTGATTTAGGGAATGATAATGTAAATGTTAAATTTGAAAGATAATCTACAATAAGTAATTCATAAAATAAATTGACAGAGTAAGTGAATGTGTTTACAATCACTTGCTTTTTTGCTATACTTTAATCAAAAAAATTGTAATTCGCTATTTGTGGGGTGTTAATTTTTATACTTTATTGTTACTCTTAAAGAGAAAGGAGAAAAAATATGGATATTGTTAAAATCGGAAAATTTATCGCAGAAAAAAGAAAAGAAAAAAAATTAACACAAGAGAGCTTAGCAGAAAAGCTTGGAGTAACGTCAAAAACAATTTCAAGATGGGAAAATGGAAATTATATGCCAGATATTTCTTTGCTTAAACCATTAAGTGAAGAATTAGGTATAACATTAAATGATTTAATTAGTGGAGAAAAGGTAGATAAAGAACATTATCAAGAAAAATTAGAAGAAAATATTATTAGTACAATAGATTACACAAATAAAAAAGTGTATGAGAAAAATAAAATAATTGCAGAAATCCTAATGTTCTTTGGAATTGGACTTACTTTTACTGCATTTACTATATTTCCTTCAGAAAGTAGTTGGGGCTCAATTTATTCTATATTTGGACTAATAATATCTTTAATAGGTTTTACTAAACTTAATAAGAAAAAATCATATATAAAAAGATTATT